>JAYQWJ020000139.1:0-4863 GCA_035829175.2 Candidatus Albibeggiatoa psychrophila | reverse complement strand
ACCCAGAAAAATGCTTTATTTTTGAAAATTGTAATTGATTAGGCACAGTAAATATTGTCATGATTTATGCCGAAACACCCAGAAATGATTAAGAAAAAAGCTATACATCGGCACAACAATCACCGTAATCAGCAAGCCAATTTGATAATGTATATGCCATAACTCACAACCATACATAATAATTGAGCAAACCACTAGCCCCAGCAGTGAAACCAGTAAAAACTTGGGTAAAAAATGACTGTAATGACCTTGGGCTTTAAATGTCCAGTGTTGATTGAGCATATATGAACATAAAAAACCTAGTAAATAGGCGGGAAATGTTGCAATAACGGCACTCAAATGCACTAATTCAACCAATATCAACACCAAACCAAAATGCACACTTGTAGAAATAGCACCAACAATGCCAAATTTAAGCACTTTTTTAATAAAATAGGGATCAAGCAATTGATTAATCATAAGTTTGAGATTTGTACGAAATTAATATGCAAGAGATAGTGAACATGGTTTCATTCACGGATTATTAGGATTTTACCTGACTTGCTTGGCAAAATAATCTTTAAAGGTGTTAGGGGGCGTTCTCAATCACCGCTCAAAACAAAAAATACCTTATATATATGACATTTACTTCTTACCTTTGTGATTTTAGTTTTCCTGATGCCGTTAATTATACTTTAATATCCTCTTCAAAGATGTCAAATCAGTTCTATAGTAGAGTTGAAGAACATTTTTATTCCGCTTTATTCCGCATTTTTTGAGATGGCGAAAATAAGGGACTTTCTCAAAAAATGAAGATGACTCGGCAAAAGATGATTAAAGCTTATAAATTCGTTTTACTAAAAATAACTTTCTTCAAAACCAAAAAACCTAACAACATGTTATGATATAGATATTGCGTCTCAAGTAACCTCCTGTCAGTGCAATGTCCACCTTAGAAACACTCATAAGCTACACACCCGCACTTGTGCAACGTCACCATGCTCACAACCCTGAGCAACAACCCGCGCCTACGTCCCAAAATTATGAAGCCGCTTTGTTAGTGATTGAAATCCTTGGCTTTAGCCAACATGTGCAACAAGCTGCCCCCGAATTAAACCACTACTTTGAACAACTGATTGATTTACTCACAGCACATGGCGGTGAAGTGGTCAAACTGTTTGGCGATACCATGTTGGCAGTGTGGACAGTCGATGTGTCAGGCAAAGATTTATCCACTGTCACCCGTCGGGCAGCCGCTTGTGCTTTGGCATTAAAACAATCACAACACACTGATTTAGAAATTGATTTACACCTTCGTTTAGGGGCAGATAGCTTGTGGGCTGCGACGATTGGCGGGGCGCAAGAACATTGGGAATTTCTAGTCGCCAGTCCGATGTTGCAACAACTCTATATTTCACAAAATACTGACAAAATACTGATTGCTAAAGAAACGTGGAGCTTGCTGCGTAATTACGCCAAAGGGCAACAATTTAACCCCGATTTCATCCAATTAGACAAACTGTCACGCCCGCTGAAACCACGTCATTTACCCAGCGTTGATTTACCGCCCGAATCAGAACAATTATTAAAACGTTACGTATCGCCCGTGATATTGGCACAAATGGAATTGGAACAATGGGCAGGACAACAATGTGAAGTGAGTTTGTTGTGTCTGAATTTGCCCAATTTGGACTACACTCAATCGGATATTTTGGCGCAATTGCAAGATTTAATCTATGAGTTTCAATCTATTATCAGCCAACATCAAGGCAACTTAATTGAATTAATCCAACACGGCAAAGGCACATTATTAGTTACGGGCTGGGGATTTGCCCAATTTGAGCGCTTGAACAGTTTACGCGCCATTCAAACCGCACAACAAATCCAAACTTTATTAATTGAACAACAGATTGATTTTCAAATCGGACTCAGTGCAGGACAAGTGTTTTGTGGACATCGCGGCAATGCAAAATGTCGCCACTTTGATGTGATGGGGCTACCGATGCAATTGGCGTTGGGTTTAAGTCAAGTTGCGCAAAACAAAATTTTATGCGATGACTCGATTTATCAAACCACACAAAACTTAATCGATTACGAATATCTTTCCCCCGTCACCCATTTAAGCCTTGAAGCTGTTGCATTATATAGCCCATTGAAATCCCAAGGTTTAAGCATGATTGGTAGGCGGGCAACCCGTCATGTTTTATCCGAACAACTCACTTTATTACATCAGCAAGCACAAGGCTCAGTAGTCTTAATTGAAGGCGATGTGGGCATGGGAAAAACCTGTTTAATCAAAGATGTAGTGCAACAAAGCCAATCCGCACAATATTATTACACCCCAAACCATCGCCAACATTTAACCACCATCACCTGCTTAACCTGTCATGCCGAACAACACGAACAAAACACCTTATATTATGTATGGCGCAGCTTATTCACTCAAATTTTAAACTATGAATTTGCGGGTTTAAACTCAGCAAAACAATGCAGCGAAATGTTGCGACGGATTCAAAATGTATCGGCATTGGCGGCACGTTTTCCATTATTAAATCACCTGTTGCCGTTGCAATTGCCTGAAAATCGCCTGACCGAACAAATGAAAGGGCAAGTCAGAATTGATAATACTCATGCGCTCGTCATTGCCTTGCTGCAAGATTTAATCAAGCACAGTAGTCGGCGTTATGTGTTTATTTTCGAGAACTTACACTGGTTTGATTCCTGTTCACGTTTATTATTGCAAAGAGTGGTGCGTCGGGTTCAACCGCTGTTGATTATTTTAGCTACCCGTCCCGTCAATGTATCGTTGCCGCAATTGGAAACCCGCGCTCACTTTCACACGCTGCATTTGCAAGGTTTGGAAACTGATGAAACCCATTTTTTATTGGCGCAGCATTTTAATCTCATTCAGTTGCCGCTTGAATTGGTTGATTTTATTCAACACAAAACCGCAGGCAATCCGTTATTTTCAGAGATTTTATTGCATTGGTTACAAAATTCGGGCGTGATTCGCAATATTAATGGTAAGGTTGATATTTTAATGCCTTTGCAAGATGTCGCTTGTCCAACTCAATTAAACCATGCTTTAAGTGCGTATTTTCAAACCATGACCGATGCGCAACAAGTGGTTTTAAAATCAGCTAGCGTAATGGGGCATGAAATCCATTTGAAATTATTGGATAAATTATACGGTTTAATGACCAAGCGTGAAGGTTTGCATCAAGCATTGGACAGATTGAAAAATATCGACTTTTTACGCATTACCGACAATAATCACTATGTGCAATTCAAACATGAATTAATTCAAGAATTAGCCTATCAAACCCTGTTGCGTACCCAAAAAGTGCAATTACATCGAACCATGGCGCGGTGGTATGAAAAAGCAGCAGATTTGAAAGCTTATTACAATATACTCGCTTATCACTGGGAAAATGCAGAAATGCCAGACAAAGCCATTGAATATTATGAAAAAGCTGGTGAACAAGCTTTAAATAATGATGCCAATACCGAGGCGGTCAATTTATTCTTACAAACGATTGAATTAGATCAAGCACAAATCGACCAAGCGACACCTTTTAAACGTGCTTCGTGGTATTTGTTATTAGGCACGGCATATTTATATTTAGGCAAATTGGGTGAAAGTCAGTATGCGTTTCATGTGGCGTTAAAAGTGTTGAAATTACCCGCACCAAATAAACGTTGGTCGTTAAAATCGCATATCGCACGGCAACAGTTGCGTCAATTATTACATCGCCGTAATCCACAACATTATTTATATAAACAAGAAGATAAAGATAATTTTGCATCTTTGGGCGCACAGATTTATGAACGCTTAGTGCAATTAGCTTATTTACAACAGAATGTACCTTTATGTTTTCATGCGAGTTTGGCGGTATTGAATTTGGCAGAATCGTTGCCAGAACAAGCCAATCAAGCAATTTTAGCTCGCAGTTATGCTCAAATGAGTTTAGCGATGGCGATGCGTCAACGTCTTACGCAAGCGGATGATTTTGCACAAAAAGCTTTGGATTTAGCCAAGCAGCAAAGTGATTTAAAAACCGCTAGTTGGGTGTCGATGTTGGTGGGTTTGTATGATGTTGCTTATGGGCGTTGGGAATTGGGTGAAACTCGCGTCTCACAAGCTTTGAAAAATGCCGAGTATTTAGGAGATACGCGCCGTCAGATGGAAAGTTTAAATATTCTCACGCAAATGCACTATTTTCAAGGGGATATGCGCGAGTGTTTGAAAAAATCCCAGATGATTTACATGATGGCAACCCAGCGTAATGATATTCAAGCGCAGGTGTGGGGTTTGTGTCAGCAGGGTTTGTGTGCATTGCGTTTGGGTGAGATTGAGGCGGCGGTGACGTGTTTGAAAGCGATTCAGGCGTTGCCCAGCGAGTTGTTGTTGCATCCAGAGGCGGTGCAGATATGTGGTTTGTTGAGTTTGGTGTATATGCAGCAGGGTTTACCTAAACAAGCGGTGCAAATGGCGACTAAGACTGCGCATTTAATTGAAAAAATTGAGATGCCGAGTGTGGAATTGTCTGAGGCGTATTCGAGTGTGGCGTTGGTGTATTTGACGCAATGGGAGAAGTATTTAGAGCAGAATCCACAGCTTTCGTTTCAGGAAAAATTGTTGTCAAAAGAGCTATTTGCGTTTGCGAAGTTGTCGCGGCGAGCGTGTCAGCAGTTGCAGCGTTATGCGAATTTATATCCTGTGGCGCAACCTCGGGCGCATTTGTGGCAGGGTTTGTATTTGTGGTTGCAGGGGAAATCGCGGCAGGCACATCATGCGTGGAAAATGGGGCTTGATGAGGCGATGCGTTTGAAAATGCCGTATGAGTGTGGTTTGGCTCATTATGAGATTGCGCGTCATTTGGA
>JAYQWJ020000138.1:0-7700 GCA_035829175.2 Candidatus Albibeggiatoa psychrophila | reverse complement strand
GTTTTAGTTGTAGAAATTCAGGTTTTTTAAAATCTAAACTCAAGCCTTTTATTTCTAAACAAACAGTGACTTACTCAATAATACATCCTTCCTTATCATCGGCGATAATCTCACCAATTTCCCACACCGTTTCACCTGCGGCTTGTAAAGTTTCAATCGCTTGCGCTTTATCTTCCTGCGCAACACAAACCACCATTCCAATACCGTTATTAAATACCCGATACATTTCGATGGGTTCAATTTGTCCTTGCTCTTGCAGCCAATCAAAAATTGCAGGACGTTGCCAATGTTGGGCTAATAGTTTTGCTGCCATATTATCGGGTAAAACCCGTGGAATATTTTCAATTAAACCACCGCCTGTAATATGCGCCATTGCATGAACATTAACCACTTTTTGCAATGCTAACAACGGTTTAATATAAAGCCGAGTTGGAGCTAACAAGGTTTCGCCCAAAGTGCTATCAGCAAAAGGCATCTTTAAATCAGCTTGTACGGTTTCTAAGATTTTCCGAACTAAAGAATAACCATTTGAATGAATCCCATTTGAGGCCAAACCTAAAATAGCATCACCGACTTTGACTTGCGAACCATCAATAATATTGTCTTTTTCCGCCACACCGACACAAAAACCTGCCATATCATAATCGCCTGCCGCATACATACCGGGCATTTCAGCCGTTTCGCCACCGACTAAAGCCATGCCTGCTTGCTCACAACCTTCACCAATACCTTTAACCACCGCTTCTGCAACATCAATATCCAAAGTCGCCGTTGCATAATAATCAAGGAAAAATAGCGGCTCAGCACCACAGGTCACAATATCATTCGCGCACATTGCAACCAAATCAATACCAACCGTATCATGTTTGCCAAGATCAATGGCTAAACGTAATTTCGTACCCACGCCATCGGTACTGGAAACAAGAACGGGTTTTTGATAACGGTCAGTCGGAATCTCAAAAAATGCCCCAAAACCACCAATACCACCTAATAGCCCATTGCGTTGGGTTTTCTTTGCAATGGGTTTAATCCGTTCAACAAGCTGATTACCTTTGTCGATACTAACGCCTGCGTCTTCATAAGTCAGAGAGTTTGCCATTGAATTCTTCAGTCAAAGTGAAACAATTGGAATATTATAAACGATATAAATAAGTCATGAACAAATTGCGCCAGAAATCTGCATAATTCTAATCCCGATTATTTTATAACGTGGTTTTTGGATGATTTCTAGCTTGATTTGAATGAACAAAATTAATATCGCTTTTAGAAAAAAATCCAACAAATTGTTAATTGTTAATTGTTAATTGTTAATTGTTAATTGTTAATTGTTAATTGTTTTACGCGACATAAACTCAATAAATACCGCCCATTGACACAGCATGATGCGCACCTGTCACCGTGGATAAATTGTTGGATTGATTTTGTAATCGCTGATGTGCTAGCCATGCAAAACACATTGCTTCCACCCAATCTGGTTCAACGCCATAAGCTGCTGTTGACTGTACAGGACAATTAATCTTTTTCTGTAAGCCTTTCATCAATAAGGGATTATGCACGCCGCCTCCACATACAAGCACTTGCTGCGCTGAATAAGGTTTAATCGCTTGCGCTATCGTATCAATACTTAATTGGGCTAGCGTGGCTTGAATCACATTCGGTGGCATTCGATATTGTTTTAGGTAGGGATTGAGCCATTTTAAATTAAAATAATCCCGTCCTGTGGTTTTCGGAGCAGGTCGCGCAAAATAAGGGTCTTTTAATAAATCATTTAATAATGGTTGACAAACTGTACTCATACTCGCCCATGCACCATTTTCATCTTGCGCTTTACCTAGATGTTTTTGTGTCCACGCATCAAGCAAGCAATTGCCTGTCCCTGTATCAAAACCAATCGGCTCTTGATTTGGAGATAATCGCGTGATGTTGGCAATGCCACCGATATTTAACACAATACGGGTTTCTGAGGGATGTTGAAATATGGCGTGATGAAAAGCGGGCGCGAGTGGTGCACCTTGTCCACCAGCGGCAACATCGCGACGACGAAAATCTGCAACAGTTGGAAGTTGAGTTAATTCGGCAATAAGATTAGGGTTTCCTAGTTGATAAGTGCAAGCAGGCTTGGTGTTTGGGGAATGATAAATGGTTTGACCTGCACAGCCAATCGCGCTGATTTGTCTTGCCTCAATTTCAGTCCGCTTTAATAAATTCAAACTGGCTTGGGCAAATTCATAACCGACAAAATGATCGAGTTCAACGAATTCTTGTAAGGAAATAGGCGTTTCAGGATTTTGGCTCAGATGAAGTAAAGAGGATTGAAGTTGGCTAGGCCATAGGTGTGTATGATGGGCGATAAGTTTGATTTGTTGTGCATCGATTTGAACCAGTGCCGCATCAATCGCGTCAACACTTGTTCCTGACATTAATCCAATATAAAAACTCATAAATTAGCCTTTAATTTAGTGCTTGAAAAGTTAAAAATGCTTTACCCATAAGGTTGAATAGCACAACATTTCTCAGCCAATTTTTCAATATTATTGTTGTTGGTTTGAAAAGCCTAAGTTTAAAGCATTGAAGCCAAATTGCTATAATAATAAGCCATGACTTTTTTCACATAATTTTGGGTTTCTTTATACGGTGGAATTTGATTTTTATAACGTTTTACCGCATTTTCCCCCGCATTATACGCCGCTATTGCCAGTTCCATATCTTGGTCAAACATGGTCAGCAAGTCACTCAAATAATGTGTGCCACCATCAATATTGTCACTTGGATCAGTCCTATCTTTCACGCCATAACGCTTTGCTGTCCCTTTCATCAATTGCATTAAGCCTGTCGCACCCTTAGGAGAAACCACCTTTGCACGATAATTAGATTCCGCTTTGATAACCGCATGAACTAAGGCAGGATGCAATCCATAACGCCCAGCCGCATTTAAAATAATCGCATCATAATCGGCTTTTTTAGCTGTTCCACCACGCGATAAATGTGGAATAGGCGGTAAAATGGGCGATGGCGTATAGGTTTCAATCATATAGCTACGTGAATAGAGCATTAATATATCTTTCTTCTTTTCTGGCGGTTTTTTGTTGGATAAATGCAATACGCCATTTTCATCAATATATTTATAAATAATAGTGGTTTCATCTGCCAAGCTGACTTGGGGTATGAAAAAAATGCATAATAACCAAGCGATTCTTATATAAATACGCGGCAATGCAATCCAAATGAGGGTTTGAGGGTGAATTAAAAACACGATGAAGTCTTCCAAATCAATCTAATATATTGTTGATAGTTTATTGGTTTTAGCGGGGTTATTACAAGTTGAATTTTATAAAAGGATTTGATACAGAACATTAAGCGAAGAATTATAGACTATTTTGATTCATGATATGGGGCATCAATTCGAGCAAAAAGCATCACTGCAATTAAGTTAAGAACAAACTAGATGTATCTCATTGTTAGGCGTGCAACATTTATCTTGCTTGGCAAATTTTAATCGATGTTCCTAAATATGTTTAACTTAAATGCAGCAATGTGGTTCATGAATAAATTTTATATTATTCAATTACTTTGGGTACAAGATAAAGCCCTGCTTCTGTTTGAGGTGCATTTTTTTGGAAATGGTCGCGCTGATTAGGCTCAGATGCCGTATCTTCGCGCAAACGTGCAACTGCGTCTAAAGGATGTGCCATAGGGGTAATATTGGCTGTATCAACTTGATTCATTTGCTCAACCAATTCTAAAATATTTGATAAATTCGTTGCATAATGGGCAACATCGGCATCATCTAAAGCAATGCAGGCTAAATGAGCAATTTTTTCAACTTCAGGCTTGTCCAACAACATCTAATTCGACTCCTAGTAAAATTCTCTAAAAATATTTAACTTTAATTTTTCTATCTTAACAAAGGTTATAGTATAATCGCACCAAAATATACGCAAACTATCAATATAGTAGCAGAAATTTTTTTACTACAGGGTAATTTTTGTCTGTTTTTTATCAGTCAACAGGATTAACTTAATTCCATGCTCAAACGTGTACGCGGACTTTTTTCCACCGACTTATCCATTGACCTAGGAACGGCGAATACATTAATTTACGTCAGAGGACAGGGTATTGTTTTAGATGAACCTTCAGTGGTTGCCATTCGTCAAGGACGAGAGGGTAGCGGTGCTAAAACCATTGCTGCGGTAGGCGTTGAAGCCAAACTGATGCTAGGTCGTACCCCCGGTCATATTACTGCGATTCGCCCCATGAAAGATGGTGTGATTGCTGACTTCACCATTACCGAAAAAATGTTGCAATACTTCATTCATAAGGTACATGAAACACGCTATTTCCGTCCATCGCCGAGGGTTTTAATTTGTGTGCCTTGTGGCTCAACTCAAGTTGAACGCCGTGCGATTCGAGAGTCTGCAACAGGTGCAGGTGCGCGAGAAGTGCATTTGATTGAAGAACCGATGGCGGCTGCAATTGGCGCGGGAATGCCCGTCAGTGAAGCAACGGGTTCGATGGTGTTAGATATTGGCGGCGGTACAACTGAAGTCGGTGTTTTATCTTTAAATGGGATCGTGTATTCCGAATCTATCCGTGTTGGTGGCGACCGTTTTGACGAAGCGATTATCAGCTATGTACGCCGTCATTATAATATGTTGATTGGTGAAGCCACAGCCGAGCGGATTAAACACGTGATTGGTTCGGCTTATCCCGGTAAAGAAATCAAAGAAATTCATGTACGCGGTCGTAATGTTGCCGAGGGGATTCCTCGCAGCTTTAAACTCAATAGCAATGAAGTATTAGAAGCATTACAAGAGCCGCTTAGCAGTATTATTAGTACGATCAAAACCGCTTTGGAACGGATTCCACCAGAGTTAGGTTCTGATATTGCTGAAAAAGGGATGGTCTTAACAGGCGGCGGCGCATTATTGAAAGACTTAGATCGCTTATTAATGGAAGAAACGGGGCTACCTGTTATTGTCGCTGAAGATCCATTAACTTGTGTTGCGCGTGGCGGCGGTCGAGCATTAGAGATGATTGAAGAGCACGGTGTCGATGTGTTTGCCTTAGATGGCATGTAAGTCTTTATAATAAAGTGATAAAAGTGGTGCTAAGTTTTTTCTCAACTATAACACTGCTTTGAATCAAAATATTATAGACATGACTACAAATAACGGCATAATGCTGTTAGGAATCTCCGTCCTTTAGGGCGGAGAGGGAGTGTCAAAGTCTGCATCACGATATTTCTTACGGTATTCTGTTGGACTCAAGCGAAAACGCTGTTTAAATGAGGCAGTAAAATAGTTTGGGTCTTTAGTGCCGATTTTCCAGCTAATGATTTGCACACTCTCATTTGTATCACGCAGCAATTTTGCCGCTTCTTGCATACGTTGTTCACGCCACCACTCAAATACAGACTTACCCCCAAAACCCACCTTAAAATAATGAGTCAATTTATTACGGTTCATACCTGCTTTTTCGGCTAATTTATTTAAATTGCTATCTTTATCATCTAAATTTACCACCATCCAATCGCGCACTTGCAAAATTCTTTTTATTTCTTCTTTCGAGGCTTCTTTTAACAATTCCTCTGAAATATCATCAGGATTTTTAAATTCAGGGTTTAAACGTTGGCGTTTTTTACGTTGTTTTGCATCATAAGAATCATAACGACGTAATAAATGCGCTTCGGTTCTTTGATAATTTTGCAAATGACTCATCACTCTAATCCGTAATTCTTCTTCATTTACGAGTTTATCAATGAAATCAATTCCACCTATTTCAAATCCTTGCATACGCAGGTGTTCGGAAGCTGTAAGGAAAATAACGGGAATATGTTGTGTTTCAACGTCTTGCTTTAATCTGCTACACACTTCAAGCCCAGAAATTCCCGGTGGCATTTCAATATCTAATAAAATTAAATCGGGTTTATGTTGGAGTGCCTGTGCAATAGCCGTTTCACCATCACAAGCCTGTAATATTTCAAAACCATAATCCCTTAAACGCCTAGAAATCCCTTCGATATGTTCAATCATATCATCCACGACTAGAATAGAAATATCTTTCATATCATCAAATGCCATAAGTAGTCCTAATCTACAACAAATAAACTAATGTAATGTAGTGCCGCCATACTGAAATTAACTTCTTATTATACACCTAAAATTTAGGCTATAAGTCATAATTTTTGCTAAACGAGAGATAATTAAAATCAATCTAAAAAAACACAAAACAAGCATTATGAAAATAATATATTAATTGAAGAATGTTGAAAGAACAGACTTTTTTACAAGGATAATATTTTATATACTAAAGAATAAATAGCTGCTTTGTCTAAATTAGCAAAAAAGTAGCCATAATTATAAAATACCCATGGAAAAAATAAGTATTCTAAGCAAATCACCAAGAAGTAATCTTACTTTTATTGCTAACAAATATTTTAACACTCAAATAAATTTTACAGAATATTAGAAATTTTATGATACAGACTTGGTTTATAACAGGTACAGATACCGAAATTGGTAAAACGTGGTGTAGCGCTGCATTGCTTACAAAATTACAGCAGCAAAATTATAAGGTTGCGGTAATGAAACCCATTGCATCAGGTTGTCAGGTGACTATCAACGGTTTACGTAATGAAGATGCTTTATTATTGCAATCAAGCTGTGATTTGGATTTGCCTTATAATTGGATTAATCCATATCGATTTGAGCCGCCGATTGCCCCACATTTAGCAGCTAAACAGGCTCAGATTCAAATTAAACTAGATGAAATTGTTAAGATTCAACAACAGTTACAAAAAGTGGCGGATATTCTTATTATAGAAGGGGTTGGCGGTTGGCGTGTTCCAATTAATGATAAACATTCCTTGGTGGATTTAGTCAAAGCCTTGCAAGCTGAAGTTATTGTGGTGGTTGGTTTACGTTTGGGTTGTATTAATCATGCCTTGTTAACGACTGAAATCATTCAACAAGATGGATGTGTTTTAAAAGGCTGGATCGCAAATGCTTTATCTGAAGATTACGATATTGCAAGCACTTTAGACACATTACAATCACGTATCCCAGCACCATTATTAGGCGTTATGCCATTCCAATCTAAATTAAATTTGGGTGAATTGGCGGCTTGTTTTAATCTAATTCTTACTAGGTGAAGAGTAAGTTCCTAACGATAATGCAGGCTGTGCTGGTGGGGTTATTGGCGGTGGAAAGAAAAATTGTCCCAACATATAAAAGAAAAAAACTAATGCCACCGAGAGAATAGCTACATCACGAAAAGAAGGGGTTTCAATATGTAAATATTCGCTCCATGAACTTAGCATATTCGTAAAACGTTGGCGGCTTTCACCTGACACTTTAAATTGAGGTGGAGTCGTTGTTGAAGTGGTTGAATATGTTATTTCTGGTTCAGATACGGGTTCAGGACGCACAACATCCGCAGGCTTCGCCACTAATGTCATATCATAAGCGTTGCGTTTATCAGGATCATTTAAAACCCGAAATGCCTCATTAATCTCATTGGCTTTTGCTTGAGCAGCTGCCTTGATTTTTGAGGAGTCGGTGTCAGGGCTAATGCCTAATATCTGGTAATAATTTGTCATTTTCTTTTAAACCATAACACTTGCAAGAGACTTGATATGCAATACTTTTTTCGTATAGCTGGGAAAGTATATCTGTTTCAACGCAAGTAGGCAAAAAGTCATT
>JAYQWJ020000137.1:0-2300 GCA_035829175.2 Candidatus Albibeggiatoa psychrophila | reverse complement strand
ATTATGAGCAAGCGATTTCAATTAAAAGTAAAAGTATCAATGTTTCTGTACCCAGTGTAGAAGGTGCGACGCGCCAATCCCATTATGTCTCGTTGTTGCATCATCCTGTGTATAAATTACAGCCAGAAGATGAGAAAAATAAGGACAATAATATTTCAAAAGTGGGGCAACAAGAATTACCCGATTTTTTTCACTCTCGCGTGACCAACAAAATTCGTTATATTTATAAATATCACCTAAATAAGGGAGAGAGTGCGCCAATTGTTGCCGTAGAAATTGACCGTCCAGAAGAAAACCCAATTATGTTTAATGCACAAGTAAGTAGTTTAATTTCCATTGGTGAGGCACTTATTGAAGGTATTTCGATTGTTGATTTGGACATAACAACGCCTAACAATAAAGGTCTTGAGGAAGTACGTTTACACCTGCCTAAAATGCCTGAAGAATTGCAAAACCTTGAATTTAGTTGTGAAGAAGTTGAATGTATTGCTGCCCCTGAAAAAGATACTGATGTATACGGACTTGTTTTAAACATTAAATTTTCACAACCAATTAATAGGCACGTTACGCTAAATTTGAAGTATGAAATGAATTTCTTATGGAAAGATGCCGATAAGGTGATGATGCCGATTATTTCTCCAGAAGGTGCAAGTGTATCAAATGGTTTTCTGGCGATTTCTCTAAAATCAGATGAGGCGAATAAATCAAATGAATTAGGCATTAAAGATGCGTCAGATATTCAAAAGACAGGGAATAAATATCTAAATAAATCAGGAATTTATGTTGAAACTTTAGGCTTGGAAGATTCGGGGAAGATTTGGCCAATGCAAATTAATAAACTGCCAAAGTCCTTATTAGAAAAAACCCATGATTTGAAAAGACCGATATTACGCGCCTTCCGCTATACTTATTTGGGTTCGCATTATTTGCTTCCGTTAAAGCTTGGTCGCTATGAAACAACGCGCTCAACAAAAATCAGTGAAGCCCATTATGAGACATTATTTGGAAAACAGGGCGGAGTGTATACACAAGCCACTTTTGAAGTTGAAAATACCCAAAGCCAGTTATTAGAAATAAAATTACCCAAAGGCTCACAGCTTATTTCTGTCACCGTTGGCAATCGATTGGATGGTCAGGCAATGGAACGTGCTCGTACCGCTCAGTTAGATAAAAATTCAGTATTGGTGAACTTAATCAAATCAGATGATCCTTTTAACATTCAGCTACAATATTCCTACGAAGGAGAACCGTTAGGATTTTGGGGCACATTAGAAGAGCGTCTGCCTATATTGGAAGGGGCTTTAGTTGGACATTTGCTGTGGGATGTTTACCTACCGGGCGGGGCTTATTATCAGGTCATGCCGGGCGAAACCAATTTAGAAGTATTGCGTAGTAATTTAGATATTAATATGCGAAAAATGAAGTATACCTTTAAAAAGCAAACCTTTGGCGAAGATAATCATTGGATTGGATTTAGTTTTAGTCAAATTTATTCAGATGACCAAAATTTAGCGTCCAAAGATGTCACACCTAAAAAGAAAAAGGAAGCTATAGCGAATAATGTGCCTAAATATTCAATGATGTACGTTTCAACAGCGGCACAAGTTGTAGGGCAAGTCATTAGTTTATTTAGTACATTTCTGATTGGTTCTGCACTGATTCTATTTACTATCAAAGTAAATCAAGTGCTACACATTGCAGGTATTTTGATGGTCAGCTCCGGCACGGCCGCAATGGTATACGCGATTGCAGAAATGGAAGCAGATATGATGCCTACCGTTTATGTCGGTTCAATATTTACGGTGATTATTGTTGTAGTTTGGACATGGCAATTATGGACGGTGATAAATCAAGAAGATGAAGAGGATGAAAATCCTGAACTTGATTCAACGTCAAAAGAAAGTTTAAAACTTAAAAAGCCTAAGCCAGATAAGTCAGAGTCTAAGCAGATAGAACCAGAAAAAAACTAAACGGCTTGAGTTCTCTTTAGAAATGCGTATTGATTTATTCTCCTTTGAACATTGGGAAATTAACAATATAATTTTCTAAGGATTGTCTCGAATTTTTAGTATAAATTTCAGGCGATAAACGAGCACAAACGCTTCTCATTTAGGGATGTTCATTCTCAAAAAACAGATAATTCTAAGCATGAAAATGACGAAATTCACCTGAGTTCGGCGTGATTTAATGTATTGGAAAATTTTTGCGGAAATATAGAGATGGTGGGTTGTATAGGATTCGAACCTATGACCATTGGATTAAAAGTCCAGTGCTCTACCAACTGAGCTAACAACCCGTCG
>JAYQWJ020000136.1:0-2184 GCA_035829175.2 Candidatus Albibeggiatoa psychrophila | reverse complement strand
AGTAGCTCGAAAACTAAAATTGGGTCAAAATTTTGAGATGATTTGGAAACAGATAACCCTGGCATCACTTTTTTATAACTTATTGTTTATCTCATTAATGAGTTGTGATGTACCTGATTAAAAAAAATTAGACAATGAATTAATAAATTGATGAAATTCTGATCGATTGAACTTCTGAACGTCCTTTAAGGTAGCAGATTAAAAAAATGATTATCTCCTTCACATCTGTCACTTCTGAAATCCTGAAATCCTAAACCCTGTCACTCCTGAACGCTTTTTTGAACTATTTTCACAAAAAACATGATTTCTGAGGGACGATGAACGCTTTTTTGTTCGCTGAGAATGTGCAACGCTTGTTCTGGATCAATAAATTCGTTATTCACATCAACACGAAACAAAACCACACCGCGCGGTGCAATTAAATCTAAGTCTTCATCTTTATCAATGTAAAAACGTCGTGTTCCCAAAATGCGCCGCTGACTCATAGACGCAATTTGACTTTCCGAGCCTATCATGCAGCCTTCAATCCATTTAATTAATTCTGCTTGTGAACTTTTAGGGGAAATTCTGGCTCCAATAACGAAATAGCGTTCTAGCCATTCTGATTCTGGCTTCAAGATAAACTGTTGATCTTGGTCATGGAATGACATGACCATATAATTTTCATGGATGTTATCCAAACTGTCATGGATAAAGTGACACACGGGGGTAAATGTTGATTGTAAATCGTTATGATTATAGGCAGCAAATACCGGTGGCACTTTGGCACTCGTGCAAGTGGCTATACTCCCAGCGAGGCTACATAAACTCAAATATAAGGCATAAGGATGAGTGGTATTGGTATATAACACCGCTTCTAGTTGTGGTAACAACGACACTAAGCCTTGTAAAATATTTTGGGTTTCAAATAACAGTGGTTTATCGGTGCGGACAGCGGGTACGGGAGAATTTAGCCGTTCTGATAACTGGGCAGCTTTTTCACGCGCCCGGGTAATAATATGGGTTACCTTATTGCCTAATGCGGAACGTAAAGTCACTTGTAACGTGGGTGGAATAAAATCAGTTAATGCCACCGCTTCATCTTTATATTTCAGCTGAGCCAGGGGAAAATAAGTCCATTTACTACTTGAAGGTTCTTCACCGATCATTAGGCGAATTCGCGGCTTTAAACGGGGGATATTTAATGCAGCTTCCCCGGTATTCATATCTGTGACAATTCCACCTTCTACCGATTTATAACGTTCATTGGTTAAGAACGTCGTATGAAGGGCTATACCTAGATACACCATCATATTTTGGTATTTGATATGGTCTAATTGTGCTGTCAAATCTAAGCTGAAATCTTCGTCTTCTGCACTGTGTGTTACCACTAAACCATCTGGCATAATGGCTTCTAATTCCAAAATACAAAATTGCCCGTTCAACAACAGTATCGGATCAATTTTCAATAGCCGCACTCCCCAAGAAAACGGCGCGATGATATGCATCGCATAATGTAATAATTGCTCTTGACGCAGTGACCATTGTTGAAAGTGTTGGGGAGCTAACAACATGCCTTCATGCCATTGAATGGCTTCGTCTATTTTAGATAATCCTTGTAACTCACTCATAGGCAATTGTGATTGTTTACCGAATAGAATTGTGAATGGTTAATGGTTAATGGTTAATGAGTTAATGAATAACTTTGGTTTGCACGATTTAACGGGTTTCTTTCAAGTCTCAGAATCACGACAATTATTTACGGTTGTGAAGTACGTTCAGTATAGAACACAAACAATACCTGTTTCGAGTTCTTTTAAAGTTTTTTCAATGGTTTTTTGTGAGGCTCCCATTATCCGCTCGGCGGTAGAACCTTCAAAATGCTCAATGCTTGCTTGTGCTACAAATGCTCTTTTAACAATGCCTGTTATTTTATTAGCGGCTTCTTTCATCGTTAATTTTATTTTTTCGTTGAACATAAAAATTCTCCAATATTGAATATTCATTTCCTTTTTTATTAGATTACAAAAATTATGACAATGGGTATTTTATTTTCCCGCAACTGCCTTAAGCTCGGTTAAATTTGAAATCCAACCCGACTCTTCTCAAAAGTTTCAAACTTTATGCTTTCGCAACAATCGAACAAAATGTTGAATTGTCCATATACATAATAGGCGATTATTGTGCCAAGTCGTCAAATGTTAG
>JAYQWJ020000135.1:0-9527 GCA_035829175.2 Candidatus Albibeggiatoa psychrophila | reverse complement strand
CTTTTTACCATAAAATGGAATATCGTTGCAAATGCTTCATAAATATTTTTACCAAAAACAATCTATTATAAACACTTGTATTTCTCATGAAAATTGAATAGAATCACTCGTTTCATTTTTGATTAGTCTGTGCGGAGAAGCTCAACATGTATGCTGTTATTAAAACAGGAGGCAAGCAATATAAAGTTGCGGAAGGTGATGTACTCCAAATTGAAAAGCTTGATGTAAATGAAGGCGATACCATTGATTTCACTGAAGTATTAATGGTGAATGATGGTGAAAATACTAAGATTGGTGCTCCAATTCTTGAAAATACGAAAGTAACGGCGACTGTTGAAGCGCAAATGCGCGGTAAGAAAATCAAAATTATCAAATTCAGAAGACGTAAACACCATCGTAAACAAATGGGTCATCGTCAATATTTAACAGAAATTAAAATTACTGGTATTCAAGCTTAAAGGATTTATATCATGGCTCATAAGAAAGCTGGTGGTAGTAGTCGTAACGGTCGTGATTCCGAGTCTAAACGTCTAGGCGTTAAGCGTTTTGGTGGTCAAAATGTTATCTCTGGTAATATTTTAATGCGCCAGCGCGGTACTCGTTTCCACCCCGGAACTAATGTCGGCATTGGTAAAGATGATACTTTATTTGCTAAAGCGGATGGTGTTGTTTTATTTGAAGTCAAAGGTCCTAAAAACCGCAAATTTATTAGCGTGATTCCAGCAGAAGCTACTGCTTAGTGACTTGCACTGAACGCAAGGAAGTAAAATAATAAGTTGTAAAGCCTCTATTTTATTTCCTTTTTGCGTTTTAGGTGCATATTATTCTCATTGCATCTAAATTCCACAAAAAACTTTTTTATCTTCACCTATCCTCAATATTATTCCGAATCCTTTTTATCTTGCTTAAGCAAAATTCTTTACCCATTTACAATCAAGCCATTTCTGATATATGTTAAAAATATGACATATCGATAAACCCCGCATAAAAAGCCAAATTCCATAACACAATAAGTTATAATGACTTTATAGCTCCAGCATCAATTAATAATGAATGGAGAACTTATTGCAGTTAGGGATACATTACATTTTAATTCTCTCGCAAATATGGCATTACTTCGGCTTTTCTCACAACAAAATACGCAACCGCCTCAATTTAAACCTAGCGTACAAGCAATTCCTTATCCTCATATTGATTTAAAACAATTCAATTTAGGTATTGATAATGTACGGATTGATACTTATCTAAGCCAGAAATTCACCAATCCAACCCAAACTTTAATTCATAATTTACTAAATGAACGTACCACAAGCAAAAAGCGT
This sequence comes from Candidatus Albibeggiatoa psychrophila, assembly GCA_035829175.2. Classification (GTDB taxonomy): domain Bacteria; phylum Pseudomonadota; class Gammaproteobacteria; order Beggiatoales; family Beggiatoaceae; genus Albibeggiatoa; species Albibeggiatoa psychrophila. The sequence goes on along the minus strand of JAYQWJ020000135.1, from coordinate 8,205 downwards.
TTTACTGATAAACCATCGGACGCGGTGCGTAAACAATTGGAGTTATTCGGGACTCAATATGCAGATATTTTAAAAATAGCGGCAATTCGCGCAAAAGAAAGTAAACAAATCCATAAAATACAACTTTTGCAACTTAGTGTTATTAAGTTTTTACATCAAACCATTGTTAAAATGCTGGATGATATTTTACAAGAATTGCGTAATACAACCATGGCAGGCAATCAAAATGCGCAAAGCTTAACCAATTATGACAGAAGCAAATGGATTCAAAATAATAAAATTCGCATATTAAACCAAGTGAGTAGTGAGCTATTTGAACAAATGCGTTGGGTAGAAGATCAAATGACTAAATTACGCACTGATTTATTTGGCGTGCCATGGAGCATTCCAGAGTCAATGCTATTTAGCGACCTCATGTATACAGCGTATGAAAATGATTTGTTATTAAACAAGTATATATGGTTAGTTGACAATACGATTCACCCATTTTGCTTTGTCAAATTACAAGCGGCAATCGATGAAATTTTAAGCAAGCTGATTGAATTATGCCCAATAAAATTAGCCGCAAATAGTCAAAAAGCCTATCCAGCTATTAACAATAAAGCATTTACATGGCGTGATAATCCAGAAACAATGCAGCTATTATTTGATGTCAAAACCACCGAACATTTATTATCCAAAACACCCAGCAAAGCATTACAACAAAAATTAACCTATCAAAAAACCGCTATTCAAATTTTAGAACATGCACTTGCAGAAATGGATTTATTGTTGCCTATTTTAGCCACTTATGAATTGCCGCGCCTATATGAGCATTATTACCATCTACTTGAACCTAAAGTATTATTTGGCTATTTATATGGCGAAGTGGATACGCAAACAATCAACAATAAGTTTAAAAATTTACTTAAAATAAAAGCTAATCGTAAAAATGATAATAAAGAACTCAATATTAATGAATTAACAACAACTCAAAAACAGTTACGCCAAGCCTTGAAACAAGACAAATCTGTTATTTTATGTCAGTTTATGCAGGATTTTACCAATTATCAGAGTGATTTAAAATTTAAAAAACTGTTACAGCAAAAATTAGACGCGATAAATTTATTAGAAGCTGAAAATTATATCCAGCTTTCACGCAGCAATGGTATTTTAAATGAATATTTACTTGCCGAAGAATATGCCGATGAAACTAATACCAGCATCCGTTGTCATGTCATTTTAAAAGCAGATTTGCGCGGTTCAACAACAATCGTCAGTGAATTATGCAAATGTGGACTAAACCCTGCTACCCATTTTAATTTGAATTTTTTCAATCCGATTCGAGAGTTAATCAAAGATTTTGGTGGCGAGAAAGTTTTTATTGAAGGTGATGCGGTTATTTTAAGCTTTTTTGAATATCAATCAAAGCCTGAACAATGGTTTGCAGTGGCAAGAGCCTGTGGTTTGGCGCGAAGTATGTTGGAAGTGGTTGCGAAACAAAATCTAATTTGTCAGGAACAAGGTTTACCAATTTTGGAGTTGGGCATAGGCATTTGTTATTCGCCTGAAGCGCCTGCATTTTTATATGATGGCGATGACCGTATCATGATTTCACCTGCAATTGGTTATGCTGATAGATTATCATCTTGTTCTTGGAAATTGCGTCAATTATATGAAAGAAAAAAATTGTTAACCCATGTTTTAGTTTTTCAGCAGCCTGTGACCGATAGTTTTAAAGGTGAAAAAGGTATGACGACTTTTCGCTATAATTTAAATGGGGTGGAATTAGAATCTGCCGCTTTTTATAAATTACATAAGGAAATCGCACTGCGTTCAATTAAGGTCAAATTGCCTAATGTGGGAGTGAGTGAATTTTTTGTGGGTCAATATCAGGATGTAAGAGGCACATCACATACGTTGGTGATTCGGCGTGGTCATGTGCAACTTTGGCAAGAAAATAGTACAAAATACACCAATACGGATGAAGAATATTACGAGGTTGTGACTAATCGAAAACTGTTGCAAGCGATTTTATCCAAATTGGACATTAAAGCGTAAAAAATGACGTTCTCAAATTCAAGCATATAAAACTTGAAAAACAATAGTGTTTAGATCGGTTTTGAAAAATAGAATTGAAATTAAAACTTTTTGCAGGTCTGAAAAGTGTGCCTATGGGCAAAATAAAGAATTGGCGGTACACTTGGGTGTGACCAGCACCCAAAGTACCTAACCTCAGAGGAGCTAGGTAGGAGTAGTTCCTCCGTGGCTATTTATGCTATCGCAAGTGATATGCCATATTATGATAAGTTTTGGTGAAAGACCTTGCTAATCTAAAAAAATAAACTACAATTCTTTATGATTCAATTGATTAAAAATAAGATGTTCGCAATACATCGCCCAAATGGAGTTCTTATGTTTCGACCACATAATCAGATACTGACGGCAATTTTACTATTGTTCATAATACTGACAACAGGTTGTGCAACCACCAAGTTAACTCACGAAAAATTTGCCCAAATAAGAGAAGGAATGTCTGAGAAACAAGTTATTGCATTGCTTGGTGAGCCAACCGATTCGCGCAGTATGAGTACGGGTTCATGGTTTGGCATTGTGGGTGGCTTGTCTGGTACAGGTATGGTTTGGGAAACAAATGAAGCCAAAATTGATATTCTGTTTGTAAATGGTAATGTTAAAACCAAGAATTACAGAAAATTTGCTAGTTTTTAAAGGATTAAGTCATGCACTATATTTTCATTTTATTGTTGTCACTGTTTTACACTTTATCAGTACAAGCCTTGCCCTCAGCGGCTCTGGGCTATGAGCCAAAGTATACTGAGGGTTTTAAAAGTTTCGATTATACCAATCCGAATGCACCCAAAGGCGGTGAAATACTGATTTATAACTTAGGGAGTTTTAATAGTTTTAACCCATTTGTATTGAAAGGTTTGGCTGAAGGCTTTACCAGTGAATTACGCTTTGAAAGCCTCATGTATCAAGCGTTGGATGAGCCGTTTAGTTTGTATGGTTTGATTGCTGAAGATATTGAATTAGCAGAAGATAAATTATCTGTTACTTTCAAATTAAACCCAAATGCCCACTTTAGTGATGGCTCAAAAATAACCGCTGATGATGTCAAATTTTCGTTTGATACGTTGAAAAGTGAACAAGCACATCCGCGCTATCGCATCTATTGGAATGGGATTCGTGAAGCGAAAGTGATTGATGAGCAAACAGTCAGTTTCTATTTTAATAAAATCAATCCTGAATTACATCTTGTCACGGCGGAAATCCCTATTTTCAAACAAACCAAAGAGGGTGAGTTTTCGGCGTTGTCATTAGATGGTTTAATGGGTAGTGGTCCTTACACAATTGAAAAGTTTCAAGGCGGAAAATTCGTTACTTATCAACGTGATAATGATTATTGGGCGAAAGATTTACCCGTGCGCAAAGGCATGTATAATTTTGATAAAATCACCGTAAAATATTACAAAGACAGTAGTATTGCATTGGAAGCGTTGAAAGCTGGCGAGTTTGATGTGATGGCAGTATATAACTCCAAGCAGTGGGCGCGCGATTTTGAAGGAAGTAAATTCGATAGCAAACAGATTTTAAAAACCGAGTTTGAGCATAAAAATAATGCGGGAATGCAAGGCTTTGTGTTCAATTTGCGCAATCCCATTTTCCAAGATGTACGGATTCGCCGTGCAATTAATTTAGCGTTTGATTTTGAATGGGCGAATAAAAACTTGTTTTATAATCAATATGAGCGTTGTGATAGTTATTTTAGTAATAGTGATTTAGCTGCCACAGGTCTACCGAGTGAAGCCGAATTAGCCTTATTAGAACCATTACAACAGAAATATCCCAAGATTTTTCCTGATGACGTATTAACTCAAATATGGCAACCCGTAACGACTGCGCAACCTAATTCATTGCGCAAAAATTTACGAAAAGCTAAAAAATTATTAAATGAAGCGGGTTGGAAAGTCAAAGATGGTGTGTTGCAGAATGAGCAAGGGCAAAAATTAGAATTTGAGGTGATGTTATTCCAACGTGCCTTTGAGCGGATTTTAGCACCATTTTCACGTAATTTGGAAAACTTAGGGATTAAAATCAACTATCGTGCGGTTGATGCGGCGTTATATCAGCAACGTCAGGAATCATTTGATTTTGATATGGTTGTGACTATTTTTGGGCAATCTCAATCACCGGGGAATGAGTTATTGTTTATGTGGCATTCAGATTCAGCGGATAGAGAAGGTTCGCAGAATTTAATCGGTTTGAAAAATCCTATCGTTGATGCGTTGATTGAAAAAGTGATTTACGCGCCAGACCGTGAGTCGTTGGTGACGGCGGTGAAGGCTTTGGATCGGGTGATGTTGTTTGGGGAATATACAATGCCGAATTGGTATAGCGGACATCATCGCTTGGCTTATTGGGATAAATTTGCTTATCCAGAAAAACTGCCGTTGTATTTTACTGCAACTGAGTGGCTGATTCGGACGTGGTGGCACAAGCCTGATTAGTTATTTATGGCATAAAAAAACCTGACGGACATCATATCTGTCAGGTCTAACAAGCTGTTTATTAACTCAAACGCTGTTTAATTTGTTGACTGACTGCTTTCATATCCGCACGACCTTGCACTTTAGGTTTAATCATACCCATGACTTTGCCTAAATCTTTTACGCTTGCCGCACCCGTTTCGGTGATGACAGCTTCAATGATTTGGTTCAATTCTGCTTCGGTCAGTTGTTGCGGTAAATAGGTTTGGATAATACCAACTTCATATTTTTCTTGGTCAGCTAAATCTTGTCGTTGGGCTTTTTCATATTGTTCAATCGAGTCACGGCGTTGCTTAAGCATTTTATCTAATACAGCAATCACCTGAGCATCGTCTAATTCAATACGCTGGTCGACTTCAATTTGTTTAATCGCAGCTAGAATCAAGCGAATTATTGCTAAGCGGCTTTTTTCTTTTGCCCGCATTGCAGTTTTCATATCTTCTTGAATACGTTGCTTTAATGTTTCAGGCATAATTTTTCACACTGTGTTTACCAGCACGTCAGTTAGCAGCTTAAAATAAAGCTTTCAACGGCTGGTTAAAACTAAAGAGTTTTTAGTAAGGACGTTCGCGGCGAACAGTTTCACGCGCAACTTTTTTTAGATGGCGTTTGACGGCTGCAGCGGCTTTGCGTTTACGCACGGAGGTAGGTTTTTCGTAAAATTCACGGCGGTGAACTTCGGCAAGAATACCTGCTTTTTCACAAGAACGTTTAAAACGACGAACAGCTACTTCAAATGGTTCATTTTCTTTTACACGGACAGTTGGCATTGGAAAACGTATCCTCCCTAATTCTGAATATAAAATAGTTAACAATGAACAAGTAACAGCATAATGAATGATTCATTTTGAGTCAGTTGCTAATGCTAAACCCTAAAATAGTTAAACCAGTAATTATAATAGCTTAGCTAGGTTTAAGTAAAGCAATATTTCAGAGAACTGTTTTTTAGAGCGTTTTATGTTTTATTTTGCTAGGCAATGGATTAATATTTTACTTTTAAAAACATTTTTATCGTTGACTTTGTACCGCCGCCATAATTCAAGCAAATTAACTGATATGCCCATCATGCTAGGTTTACTCGTGACGATGCACCGCGTCGTCATGCCACACGCACCAGCGACCACCACAACTTGACACAGCTGTCTGACTCCCAAATTCACGTCTGACTCCCAAATTCTATTTGGGAGTACTGAATGGAAGCTCTGCTTCCCGTATTAAAGCACAGTAGACAAGGAACAATGCGTTAAGTTACCTCATCAATTCCAAATGACGATACGAAGCGGAGCTTCATGGCATTACTCTCAAATAGAATTTGGGAGTCAGACAACATAATCGTCAAGCTATTGGTGTAGACGCGCCGCAAAATGCTGAACCTCAGGTGATTTTAAAGTCGTTAAATTTACACACGAGTCTTGGAATGCGAATCATGATGCGTTTAGGTTTAATTCCAAGGCAAAAATTAATTGTGCTCAATGGCGGTACGGCTAAATTATCTCCTGAAATTAACAAGCAACTGAGTGAAATTTTGATTGACGGCGTTGCCCAATGGTGCGGATAATGTTCAAACAATATTACGCAAATTATTGTATAAAAAAACGAATGTAATTCTGATAAATAAGGAATGAGTATGCGTATTGCGGTTGCTAGTCGAGATGGAAAAACCATCAAAGGTCACATGGGAAAATACCCACATTGGATTATTTTTGAAGTCAGCATTTCAGAGCAAAACCCTGAACCGTTGGTACAAGAGCTTGAGCGGATTACGTTAGAAAAGCAATTTACTTTCCATCATTACAAAGATGAGCAACCTCATCCGTTACAATCTTGTGTTGCAGTGATTGGTGCAGGTTCGGGTGAAGGTTTTAAAAAGAAAATGGAACAACGCGGGATTGAAGCTGTTATTGTAACTACCGAATTAAATCCTGAACAAGCGGTATTAGATTATGCACGCAAAACAGCCATTTCACTTTGATTAATTGGTTAATTTAAACTCATAAACTCGTGACGATGCACCGCGTCGTCATGCCACAGAACGCACCAGCGACCACCACAACTTGACACAGCTGTCTGACTCCCAAATTCTATTTGGGAGTACTGAATGGAAGCTCTGCTTCCCGTATTAAAGCACAGTAGACAAGGAACAATGCGTTAAGTTACCTCATCAATTCCAAATGACGATACGAAGCGGAGCTTCATGGCATTACTCCCAAATAGAATTTGGGAGTCAGACAACTTTTAAAAACGATTTTTATCGTTGACTTTGCATCCGCCGCCATAATTCAAGTAAATTGACTGATACGCCCATCATGCTGGGTTTGATTGCAAAAATATCTTCGCCTTTCGCCATTAATTCTTCTTGTTTTAAGCCCATGTCTTGCAAAATCGTCGTAATGGATTGAAGCATTTGCATCATTTGATTTTCGTCGAAATTATCAGTGGAAATCATGCCGAGTAATTCATTGATATTATAAGTTTTATCTGGCATTTCTGGCGCAATATAAACCGTTTGTCCATTGTTGGCTAATTGCATGAGATAGTTTTGATCGACCATGATGTGTGGATTGTCGGGCAAGCCGATTTTTGTTGTGATTTTTAGCTTGTTAAAGTGATTGTTTAAGTCATTGAGAATGAATTGCAGCACGGTTAAATATTCACGGCGTTGTTGTCCTGTAATGTGGACGCTGATTTGATTGTTATCGGTTTCAATCAGTGCGGTGCTGTTGTAATGGGGATTATGCAGTAAGCAGCCGTTGCGCCAGTAAATATTGTCATGAATATCATTGTGCATTCTGACGATGAAACGGGTAAAAATTGAGTTGGGCAAAAAATCATAGTCAAAAATAAAATGCAGGGCATGGCTTTCGTCAAATTCAAAATCAGGGGGGTCATTGTTGAATAAATCGGGTAGTAAAAATTCATTTTCATTGAGCGCGTAGCACAGTTCAAATTTTTTCATTAATTCAATGATATAGTCATGTTTGCGGGTGGGATAAATATCGTTATCAAGGATTTGTGTGAGTTGCTCACGGTGCAGTTTGCCGCCAACCAGTTGTTTTGCATTGATGAGGTTGTAAATCGCTTCGGTTATCCATTGCGGATTGATGACATTGGTTTCACGCAGCCAACGGTCTTGAAAGTGAATCACGATGCCCAAGTCGTGCAGGAAATTGATGAGGGTGTTTTGTTCGGATTCTTTTTTTATCTCATTGTTTTCACAGATATTTACAAAATGTTCGTAGCTGGTGAAGTTGGTTTGTGTCGCTTGTTCGGTAATCGCGGTTTTGACTTTGAACCATGTTGCAGGGAATAGCGTGTGTAGCAGTTCGATGTCGGGTAGCAGGTTTTGAATTTGGGTTTTGAGGTCGTCAATGCCGTCTTGAGTCGCGCAGGAGATGCGGGCGATGTGTTTGATGTTGGGATATTGTTGGATTAGTTTGCGTTTTGATAGGCTAAAGTGTGGATTTTCATCTATTTTGTTGATGACGATAATCACGGGGGCGTTGTTGCCAAAGGTTTGGATGTGTTTGAGCCAGTAGTTGGGTTGAGTTTCGCGGCGGCTGTCGAGTACCAGTACATAAAGGCTGCGTTTGGACAGGAAAAATTGATGCGTGGCGTGCATGATTTGTTGTCCGCCAAAGTCCCAGCAGTGCAGTTTGAT
>JAYQWJ020000134.1:0-2382 GCA_035829175.2 Candidatus Albibeggiatoa psychrophila | reverse complement strand
TTACTAAAAATAGTTCTGAAATTTCCCAAGATTTTGCCATTACTTTAGAGCCAAACATTATTTATGGTTTTGAAATCAGTTGTAAGCCTACAAATGAAGGTGTGAGAAAAGCTACTTTTCAAATTACGACCAATATCCCAACGCTTGAAACATTAGAATATCCATTAGAATGCACAGGCAAAGCCGCAGAATACAATGCAACAGTGGATGGAACTCCCTTGTCAAATGATGATGATATTGATTTTGGCAGTAAAATATTTGGTCAAGACACAGATACTAAAACCTTTACGATTAATGCAGCAGCGGGTGCAGCAGATTTGATTATTGAAGAGGTTAAGTTTCAAGGTGGAACAAAAAATGATTATTCTTTTACAACTACAACATCAAAGCCCGCAGATAATTCTACATTAGGTGCAGGTAGCTCAACTTCATTTGGTGTGAAATGTACGCCAAAACGCAGTAAAGCACGTAATACTAAACTCATCATTAAGACTAACGACCCTGATAATAGTCAAGTTCAATATAATTTAAAATGTACAGGTTTAGGCTCACACTATGAGGCGACACCTGGGAAAGATACACCGCTATTTTTTGGTTCAATCGTGGACGGCGGCGCGGTTACAGCAGAAAAAAGTATAGTGGTAAAAAATACTGGTAATGAGCCATTAGATTCTGCGGTTGAATTAGAAGGTGACGCGGCTGCACTTGCTGCATTCTCTTTATCAATAACAAATCTAGCCTTAGCGATTAATGCCAGTGAAACGATTACTGTCACTTGTAGTCCACCAGAAAGTGATATTCCTCCACAAACATACTCAGTAACTTTAAAATTGCCACATGACGCACCATATTCACCCGCAACTTATGATTTAACCTGCTCGAAAGCGACAGAAGTAGAAGCTGTATATGATTCTGAACCTGTTGCACCGAATGGCAGTTTTGACATTGGCGCGGCTGTAATTGGAAATACAGTTAATAATACTTTCAATATCTTAGAAATGGGAAGCGCGACTTTAACCGTAAATGAGACAACGCCACCTAGTATTACAGGTACTGACGCTGCTTTGTTTGAAATTAAAACTCCAAATTCTACGACGACACCTTTTATCCAAATCCTTAACAATGCCGCGCCACAGGAAGTTAAAATTCAATGTAGCCCAGTACGCAAAGGTAATCACACGGCACAACTCAATTTAATCAGTAACGACCCCAACAAATCAACTGTAAATTATGATTTAACTTGTACTGGTAAAGCACCTGTTTATGCTTCTTCGCCTAATATGGATGGCACGTTAGATATAGGCTCAACACCTCTGGGTTTATCTATTAGCAAAAACCTACGAATTGACAATACAGGAGATGCAACTTTATCCGTAACCCGTTGCGATATTGAAAACGATGATAATAATGAATTTAGTACAGCTTCATGTAATTTTACTGTTGATGCCAGCAATAATAAAAATTTAGCGGTAACTTGCTCACCAAAAGGTTTGGGAACACGTACTGCCAAATTAATTGTACACAGTGATGGTTATGAAGCTGAGGGCGATTTGGAAACGGATGCTGAATATAATTTAACTTGTATTGGTCAACGTCCTGTTGGTCCGGGTTATGATTCTGAACCTGCTGCACCGAATGCTAAAATTGATTTTGGTAAAGTCAAAGTAGGTGATAAGGTCACTTATGATTTAACCGTTAAAGAAGTTGGTGATACTGTGATTTTTTTATACGAAGATAATCCATTGATGCAAGGGAATCATGCCAATGATTTTAAACTAGATACAACATTACCTAATCTTATTTCAGCAAGTGGTTCAGAAACCGTCAATTTAAGTTGCACCCCTTCTGAGGCGGGTATACGTGAAGCCACATTTAATATTATCACTACAGGCAAAGTCTATAGCAATTTATCTTATCCGTTAGTTTGCGAAGGCATTGAACCCACTTACAGTTCAGACCCAGTAGACAGCATTGATTTTGGCAATACTGATATTGGCGTTAAAACAACCCAAACTTTGACCATTTCCGAAACGGGTACAGATACTTTAATTGTCGATTTAGCTGATGAACCGATTACAGGTACTGATGCCAATGATTTTGCAATTGAAGATATTTTTCCGATTAGCATTGTTGATGGTGGTGATGCTGTAGATGTTGGTTTGACATGTATCCCAAGTACAAAAGGCACACGCAGCGCAACTTTAACCCTAGTGAGTAACGATGCGACTAAATTATCTATTAATTACAATTTGACATGTCAAGGTATTGCGCCTCCTATTGTTATTGTTGAAGAAACTAACAACTCTTCTTTTCCTATTGACTCCTCTTTGCCACAGCGAAAATTAACCATTCAATTTGAAGGACAAGGTTTTGGCACAGTAA
>JAYQWJ020000133.1:0-4723 GCA_035829175.2 Candidatus Albibeggiatoa psychrophila | reverse complement strand
TAAAAATGCGTTATCAATAAAGACAGTCCATATTAAAAATCACTGATTACAAACCAAGTAAACCATCAACATAATTTGGCAGCCATAAAACCGTTTGTGGAAATATCACCATCATCGCCAAACCAATTAATTGCAAAATCACAAAAGGAATAACGCCGCGATAAATCACACTGATTGGCATATCACTAGGCGCAACTGCTTTGAGATAAAACAATGAAAAACCAAATGGTGGGGTTAAAAATGAAGTCTGCAAATTAACTGCAATCAATATCGCAAACCACAATAAATCAATCTGAAAATAAACCGCAATCGGCGCAAGAATCGGCACGACAATAAAACAGATTTCTAAAAAATCTAAGAAAAAGCCCAATACAAACACTAAAGCCAAACTTGTGAGTAAAAATCCCCATTGACCACCGGGTAATTGGGTCATTATATCATGCACTAAATGGTCGCCACCCATGCCGCGAAACACTAAACCAAAAGTCGTTGCACCAATCAAAATCAAAAAAACCATACTGGTCAGGCGTACTGTATGTTGCATTGATTCAATAGTATTTTTACGGGTTAAATGATTTTTAAACGTCAGCCATAATGTGCCTACAACAGCAATCGCAATGGCAAAAAACACGGTATCCATTAGCATCCAACCAATAACACCGCCTAAAATCATCACAATCATAAAAATAATATTTTCTAATATGCTTGAATGACGCATCGCAGCTAATAACATCGCGCCAATTGCACCCACTGCTGCGGATTCTGTTGGTGAGGCAATTCCAAAGAAAATTGAGCCTAAAACCGCCATAATTAAAAATAAAGCAGGAAATAAACTTTTTGCTAAACGAATTAATAATTCTAAATCCCATTTTTGACTATATTCAATTAATGCGGGGGCAAGCTCTGGATTTCGCCACGCTCTAACCAATATGAAAATCAAATACATCCCAATCAAAATAACGCCCGGAACGATCGCCGCAATAAATAAACGCCCAATCGGTACGCCAATCACATCTGCCAGTAAAATTAAAATGATGCTTGGTGGAATAATTTGCCCCAAAGTACCCGAAGCGGCAATTGTACCCGTGGCTAATTCAGGCGAATAATTATTTTTTAACATAGAAGGTAAAGCAATAATACCCATTGTCACGACGGTTGCACCGACAACACCTGTTGTAGCAGCGAGTAATGCGCCCACAATTACAATTGAAATCGCCAAACCGCCGGGTAAAGGCCCAAATAGCAACCCCATGGTTTCTAATAAATCCTCGGCTAATCCCGATTTTTCTAAAACAATCCCCATAAATACAAATAGCGGCACGGCGGATAAAGTGAAATTGGTCATAATGCCCCAAATCCGCAGCGGTAATAAATTGAAAAATGAGGCATCTAAAAAAATCAAACCAAAACTTAAACCAATTGCCCCCAACGTAAACGCAACGGGATAGCCCAATAATAACGCGAGCATTAATACCCCGAACATGACCAATGACCACATTTCTACAGTTAAGAATTCCACAGTATTAACCTCATTTATCCATTTCAATTGGTTTCACGTTTAAACCGCAACAACCGTGATATTTAGGGTGTGAGCTATAGCCAGAAATAACCAAAATATTGGATAGTATGTTAGAAATCGCTTGCAATAACAGCAGAATAAAACACAGTGGAATCGCAGACTTTAGCAAGAAACGATAGGGTAAACCACCGGGGTCTGGAGAGGTTTCCATTTGAAAAAAAGATGCGGAAATAAAGGGATATGAGGTATAAATAACTAAAATACAGAATGGGACTAGAAAAAACAGATTACCAAATAAATTAATCCAAGCTCGTCCAGAATCGCTTAATTTGATGCTTTGATAAAAAATATCAACTCGAACATGTTCATCATATTTAAAGGTATATGCCGCACCAAGCAGAAATGTCAGCGCAAATAAATGCCATTGTAATTCTTGCAATTGGACTGAGCCAATACTGAAAAAACGCCGCATCATGACATCGTAAACAATAACCAGTACCATCAGCAGTACCAGCCATGCCGTAATGCGCCCAACCCATTCATTTAGGGCATTAATCGAAGTAATAATGAATTTCATGGTTTTCTTTGCAAGTGAGAATGTATTGTTATCAGAAACCTATTGTAAAGCAATTTTAAGTTATTGCATTAGTAACTTGTATCCGCTACTATTTTTGCTATTTTACGCTCAGCAATTGGAAATATAATGACAGTAGAAATCGGTACTAGCACCTTACCAGACATCACTTTGCCTGCCACCAGTAATCAGGAAATCAATCTTGCCAGCTTAAAAGGTCAAGTTGTGATTTTATATTTTTATCCACGAGATAACACACCGGGATGTACTCAAGAAGGTCAAGAATTTACGGAAAAATTTGCTGAATTCCAAAATAGAAATGTGCTTATTTTAGGCGTTTCGCGCGATACAGTGAAAAAGCATGAGAATTTCAAAACAAAATATGCCTTTCCATTTGAATTGCTGGCGGATGTTGATGAGGTTTTATGTGAAGCGTATGGTGTAATGAAAAATAAGAAAATGTTTGGTAAAGATGTTCGTGGTATTGAACGTAGTACCTATATTTATGATAAAGACGGGGTGTTACAGAAAATGTGGCGAAAAGTTAAAGTAGACGGGCATGTTGACGAAGTATTAGCGGCATTGGATCAAATGCAGGCTTAATTATTCAGGACTGGCAATATCATACAAAACCAGTCCTAAAACTCTTCCACTATTTAATTGCCTTTTCGCAATCTACAATTAACTCGTCTAAAAGCTGCACGCTTGATTTTGCTTCTGTTTTAATTTCATGCAAAAAATCCAATTCACTTTTAGAAATCTTATTATCTGCAAAAAGTTGTTCACGTAAAATAACCACTTCTTTTTGACTAACATGCCCATCTGCCAAAGCAAACGCCTTAGCCACTTTGCGCCATTCTGCCATTTTCCTGCTCCTTTGATTACTTAAAAACTGCAATTGAATTGTACGCTGGTTTTAGGATGACGAAAAGTATTGCTAATCATTTTCATGATAAAAATACAGCTATTTTCTTGAATAGTTCGGGCATTTTTCAAAAAAGCAATAAAATCAATCACTTGTCAAAAGCTATTTTTATTTTTAACTTATTGAAATATTTAATAATTATCAAATCCTAAGCCGCTAACTTCACTGCTGGGGTTTCAGATTTTTCTAAGTCATTCTTATGTTTACCCCACGCCAACGCATAATGGTCGATGTCTGATAACCATTCTTTAAGCGGTATCGGTGTCCAATCTAATGGGTGCATCGGAATTGTCCCCGTGCGACCTTCCACATCATCCAACTCACAATGCGGTGTATGTAATGGGGCAGCCGACCATGCGCGTAATGGATTGCGAACGACGGGCACACCCGCCAATGTCGCCATTCCTGTGGTTTCAATGGTGTTTAAATAACGCCCTTTGCCACGACGGATTTGTATATCAATAGTTGTCGTGGGGTCTAAAATAAACGCATCGACACCATAAGGTCCTGCTGTGACTAACATATAATCGGGATGAGTTTCTTCAACGTGATTACAGCTAAAGCCGCTAGGATGTGCTTGTTTGCGGGAAAAACGCGGTTCAACCCATAAATTGATTTCAATGCCCATTTTATGCAATTTTACTTCACCGCCTAAAAACAATGCGCCAACAGGATCAGAATAAGAAATCCAGCCCAAACCTTCTAAACTTTTGAGCAATTTGACCCCGCACCAACGTTGATATAAATAAGGTGAGTCTGCAATTTCGACTGTACCGTGCAATAGTTGATGTAAATAACCCGGTAAATAATCTCTTGGATGGGTTAATTGTTGCGCATAAACCCGTAATTGTGTCCAAGCTTGGGAACGTGGAAAGGGATAAGGCAATGATTCTGAGGCGACAAAACGATGTTGGACATTACGCATTAATGTGGTACGAGCATGTTCTAATTTGCTTTGTGCTTCATATAAACGTGAACGCATATTGAGCAATGTGACCCGATCATTTTGCGCATAATCCGAATAACCTTGCTGATGCAGCAGGGAATCATCAATATATTTGGTGTTGCGGTCTAAGATATTATCAAGTTGATCTTGTTGCAAATTAATCAAATACAACAGCCAACGCAAAGGTCGGGTATCGACTTCGGTTGCAGGTAAAATGCTTAACCAACGTGCGGGCAATAATTTTCGGTCTTTGTCATATTGATAATCGCTGCTGCGGCGTGACAATTTAGCCCGTTTAGGTGATGCGTGGTAATGCACTTGAAATTTATGGGTTGCCTCGGCGGTTTCCAGTTCAGCAATTAGACGTGGAATTAAACCTGTTAAATACTCAATGGCGTGTAATAAGGAGCTGGTACTGGCAATCGTGCCAATGCTGGTTGACACTTGTTGTGCCGCATTTAAGCCCGGTGCTAATAGTTCAGCAGAAAAGTCTTTTAAATCATCAACAATTTGTTGTATAAACAGGTTCATATCAGCTTAACCAAAATTAATTTTTGCTTCTAAATCTGTACGCGAATGCGCATAATTCAAAGCTTCTTCCAAGGTAATTATTCCATCACGATATAAGTTATATAAAGCCATGTCAAACGTTTGCACACCTTTTTGTCCACTGGCTGTCATTGCTTCTTTAATATCTTCTGTTTTGCCATTCAAAATCAAATCGGCAATATGAGGCGTATTTATCATAATTTCCAAGGC
>JAYQWJ020000132.1:0-2612 GCA_035829175.2 Candidatus Albibeggiatoa psychrophila | reverse complement strand
TTATCAGTTCCAATCTTTCAGCCGCAGAAACCACGATTGCGGTTGCTACAAATTTCAGCAAAACTATTGAAGAAATCGGGCAAGCATTTGCTAAAGAAACTGAACATACTGCACGTTTTTCTTTTGGTCCGACAGGAAAATTATTTGCCCAAATCAGCAATGGCGCACCGTTTGATATATTTTTCGCAGCCAATGAAAAAACCCCTAAAGCAGCAGTCGAACAGAGTTTGACGGTTAAAGACAGTTATTTTATTTATGCTCAAGGCGCGTTAGCGTTGTATAGCCCCAGTTTACCCGTTGCGACCCAAAAACAAGTTGTCTTGACCGATTCAGCATTTCGCTATGTTGCAATTGCCAATCCTAAAACTGCGCCTTATGGTACACAAGCGGTTAATTTTTTGAAAAACATAGGCTTGTATGACACGGTAAAATCTAAATTGGTTAATGGTGAAGGTATTGCTCATGCGTTTCAATATGTGATAACGGGCAATGCTCAACTGGGTTTTGTCGCACTGTCACATCTTGTCGACCCCGATAGTCCTGCGCAAAATAAAGGTGAATATTGGATTATTCCACAATCAGATTATGAACCGATTAATCAAGCGGCTGTCATGTTAAAACACGGCGCAAATAATCCCGCAGCACAAGCATTTATGGATTATATAAAATCTGAAAAAGCCATTGAAATTATTAAAAAATATGGCTATAGCATTCCGAATATCTCGTTAAACTCCAATGCAGGTTTAAATACAAAAATTGCTTTGCAACATAAGCGCGGCCCTGTCGGTCCTCCTATTCCTGATCCCAATAATAGTTTAAATTCGCCATTAATTTGATAAAAAGAGATTTTTTCCATAATGCAATTATTCGGCGCAGAGATTGATTTACAACCGATTTGGCTGACATTAGAAATCGCCAGCATCACCACCATCATTTTATTGATAATCGGTACGCCGTTAGCGTGGTGGATTACTCGGATGCGTTCTTCTATCAAAATTGTGTTAGAAGCGTTGATTGCATTGCCACTCGTATTACCGCCAACCGTCTTGGGTTTTTATTTGCTCATCCTGATGAATCCAAACGGCACAATCACCGAGTTTTTACGCTGGTTTGGCTTTGAAGGACAGCTCACTTTTAGCAAAACGGGTTTAATTATTGGTTCAGTGTTTTACTCGCTACCGTTTACCGTTCAACCACTAATGCACGCTTTTGAAGCAATTCCTCAACGCCTACTCGATGCGGCTGCAACACTTCGTGCTCACGCGCTTGACCAATTTTTCACTATCGTATTGCCTTTGTCACAACGTGGATTTTTGGTTGCGGCGACTTTAACTTTTGCGCATACGGTGGGAGAATTTGGCGTGGTGTTGATGGTTGGCGGTAATATTCCGGGACAAACTCGTGTGGTGTCGATTGATATTTTTGACCATGTGGAAAATTTAGAATACACCCAAGCGCATATTTTATCTGGTATTATGCTGGTATTTTCGCTATTTGTATTGATATTAGTCTATGGATTAAATCGACGGTTTGGGGTGAAAGTTGGCTAAAGCTATGATGCGAGGAAATCTACAACTACGATTTGATGAACGTTTTGAATTGCATAGCGGTGAATTTGAATTGCCATTGTCTGGCGTGACTGTATTATTTGGTCGTTCTGGCAGTGGAAAAAGCAGTTTATTACGCGCGATTAGTGGTTTAGATAAGCGAACTTATGGCGATTTAAGCGTTAATGATGAGCTGTGGCAACAAGGACATAAACGTTTAGCTCCTCAATCACGTCATATTGGTTTTGTATTTCAAGATGCGGCTTTATTTCCGCACAAAACGGTTAAACAAAATTTAGCTTATGCCATCAATCGCTTGCCTAAAGATTTTTCCCCCGCGGATTTTGATAAAATCACACATAGAGTTAATATTGCTGATAAATTAGAGCGAAAAGTTAATTTTTTATCGGGTGGTGAACGGCAACGAGTGGCGATTGCACGCGTGTTATTGATGTGTCCTAAATTGCTGTTTATGGATGAACCGCTGTCGGCATTAGATTGGCAAGCGAAACATCAGTTATTAAGTTTGATTGAGGAATTGGTTGCAGAGTTTGAAATTCCGTTATTTTATATCACCCACGCGCCGACGGAAGTTGAACGTTTGGCAGACCGCATCGTATTCATGAAGCATGGGCAAATTGAAACGATTGAAACTTTGCAGCAAGCTTTATCACGTCCAAACTCTCCATTATTTGATGAACAAGGCGCGGTGTCTGTTTTATTTGGTAAACCTCAGCATCGAGTAGAATCGGGTTGGCATCCTGTTTGTCTCGGTGACGATGTGTTGTGGTTATCAAAAACGAGTCCGATACATGCCAAATCTGTGCGGATACGCATTTTAGCCAAAGATGTGAGTTTAGCTTTATCCGATCCGAAAGATTTAAGTATTACCAATCATTTGCCTGCCACGATTACCGAATTAACTCCCGAGTCAGAACATAGAACATTGGTACGTTTACGTTTGCGTGATGGACAGCATTTATTTTCCGAAGTCACCCAGCAATCTGTCCAACGTTTAAATTTGCGTCCGAATTTGGAGCTGTATGCGCTGATTAAATCCGTGGC
>JAYQWJ020000131.1:0-7176 GCA_035829175.2 Candidatus Albibeggiatoa psychrophila | reverse complement strand
TTTTTGATATACAAGGGCAAGATTATTGAAACTTAAAGCGGTATCAGGATGTTCTACTCCTAGAACCTTTTTCCTGATTGCCAATCCCTGCTGACATAACGATAAGGCTTGGGTATAGTCACCTTGTGCCCTATACAAGTAAGCGATATTATGAATACTTTGCGCCGTTTGTGGATGTTCGATGCCTAAAATTTTTTCACTGATGGCTAACGCTTGCTGATATAAAGGCAATGCCTCTGCATAGTTGCCCTGCATCTGATGCAATAAGGCAAGATTGTTGATATTTAAGGCTATATCAGGATGTTCACTGCCCAAAGCTTTTTTCTTTATTGCTAATGCCCGTTGACACAAAGGTAATGCTACGGCATAGTCGCCCTGTGCCTGATATAGTAAGGCAATATTATTAAGAGTTGAAGCTGTATTAGGATGTTCCCTCCCTAAGACGGTTTCCGTTATTGTTAATGCTTGTTGATACAAAGGTAATGCTTGTGCGTAGTCACCTTGTATTCTGTATAATTCCGCGAGGTTATTAAAGCTGGCTGCGGTATCAGGATGCTCTACGCCGAAAAAATTTGTTTGCATTGTTAAGGCTTGCTGATACAAAGGCAACGTTTGTGCGTAGTCACCCTGAGCATAATAAACTGCGGCGATATTATTGAGATTAGATATCGTCTCAGGAGAGTCTTTGCCAAAGAATTTTTCCCGTGTCGCTAAAGCCTGCTGATGCAGTGATAATGCTTGTGCGTAGTTGCCATTATTCCAATATAGAGTTGCCAAGTTACTGATAATTGAGGCAGTATCGGGATGTTCGTTACCTAAGAGGTTTTCACTGATTGTTAATGCTTGTTGATACAGGGGGAATATTTGAGAATAGTCAGCTTTAGCATGTTGCAAGTAGTAAGCGGTTCTATTAAGCAATAATGCGCTTTCTATCTTTTCCAGCACGTAATGATGGATGGATGTTGCACATTCCAAGGCTGATGACAATAAACGTTCACATCCTTCCCAATTATCAAATTCAGGTTCAGGAAAAACTTTATTGACTGCATTAACGGATTTTTCTGCCCACTTTTCTTGAGTTTCTTTGTTCATTGATGAAATAAAAGTATTTAGCCAGAACTTGTATTTTTCATTACATCCAAATAATTATTTTCTACTTTTTTGGTAAGAGGGTGTTTTTTTCCAAACACTTGAGTGAGAATTGATAATGCCTCATTAAGCAACGGCAATGCCCGTTCAAAGTCACCTTGTTTTTTATACATTTCGCCAAGATTATTGAGACTTTTAGCTGTGTCAGGATGTTCAGAACCAAAAATTTGTGTTCTTATTTTTAAGACTTTTTGAGATAAGCAAAGTGCTTTTTCGTAATTGCCTTGAGCTTGCAATGTCAATGCTAAATTATTGACAGTTGTTAATGTATCTGGGTGTTTTTCTCCTAAAACTTTTTTATTTATTGCCAGTGCCTTTTCAAAGAATGGTTGAGCCTCTACGTCCTTATCTTGACTTTGTAAAATTCCACCAATATTGTTAAAATTTCTGGCAATATCAGGGTGTTCTTCCTTTAAAACTTTTTTATTTATTGCTAAAGCTTGCTTAAATAAAATTAATGCCCGACGATAATTTCCTTGTGCTAGATATAAGCCAGCTAAATTCTCAAAACTTATCGCAGTATCACGACGTCTTTTTCCTAAGATAGTTTTCCTTATACTTAATATAATCGGATATAGGAATAATGCTTTGGTGCTATCACCTTGAGCTTGGTACATTCTTGCAACATTGCTAAGGCTTCTTACAGTATTAGGATGTTCTGTACCTAAAATTCTTTCTCTGATTTCTAATGCTAGTTGATGCAAGGGTAAAACCTTTGCGGGGCAACCTTTAATTCTATACAACAACCCAGCAAAATTACTAAGACTGGTAGCAGTATTAGGATGTTCTATCCCTAATATTTTTGTTCTTATCGCTAATGCTTGTTGAACCAACCGTAGCCCTTTGGCATAATCTGATTTGTGATATAAATAATAACCAGTCTGATCAAGTAATCTACCACTTTCTTCACTTTCCAATGCATAACGATTGATTGACTCGGCACATTCCAAGGTTGATAACAGTAAACGCTCACACCCTTCCCAATTATCAAAGTCAGGTTCTGGAAAAACTTTATTTACTACATTGACGGCTTTTTCTGCCCACTTTTTTTGAGTTTCTTTGTTCATTAGATGAGATACAGCGTTATTTTAGTTGGATTCCATCTTTTTCATTAACTCAAGATAATTCTTCTCTACCGTTTTTGTATGTGGATGTTCTTTTCCCAATGCTTTGGTGAAAATGGCTAATGCCCTTTGATACAATGGTAGTGCTTGTGTATAATCACCTTGTGCTTGATGTAATCCTGCGAGATTACTAAGAGTTATAGCAATATTATGATGTTCTTTCCCTAAAGCTTTTTTCCAAATCGCTAAGGCTTGATGATATAAAGGTAACGCCTTCACGTAATTGCCTTGCGAGTTGTATGCTCCAGCCATATTATTAAGAGTTGCAGCAATAGAAGGATGTTCTTTACCTAAAGCCTTGTTCCAAATTGCTAATGCCTGCTGATATAAAGATAACGCCTCTACATAATTGCCTTGTGCGTTATACACCCCCGCAAGATTATTAAGACTCGTAGCAATTTCAGGATGTTTTTTACCTAAAACTTTCTTTCTTACTGCTAATGCTTGCTGAAGTAAAGACAATGCTGCTTCGTGATTACCTTGTGAGTGGTACACCCCCGCAAGATTATTGAGAGTTGTAACAGTTTCAGGATGTTCTTTACCTAAAACTTTTTCACTTATCTCTAATGCTCGCTGATATAAGAACAATGCTTCCTCGTAATTGCCTTGTGCTTCATATACGCCCGCAAGGTTATTGAGAGTTGTACTAGTATTAGGATGTTCCTTACCTAAAATTTTTTCATCTATCGCTAATACCCGTTGGTATAAAGACAATGCTCTCTCATAATCACTTTGTAATTGATATAACATTGCAAGATTGCTGAGAATTTTAGCAGTATCAGGATGTTCTTTGCCTAAAACTTTTTCATTTATTGCTAATGCTCTTTGATATAAAGATAATGCCTCCTCGTAATCACCTTGTGCGTCATACAAAACGGCAATATCATTCAGAATAGCGGCAGTATGAGGATGTTCCTTGCCTAAAGCTTTTTCTCTTATTACTAATGCTCGTTGATACAATGGCAATGCTTTTGCGTAGTTACCTTGTGCGTAATACAATCCTGCTAGACTATTTAAGCTTTCTGCTGTATGAGGATGTTCCCTATCTAAGACTTTTTCTCTTATTGCTAATGCTTGTTTATACAATGGCAGTGCTTTTTTGTAGTCACCTTGTGCCTCATATAATCCAGCCAGATTGTTAAGACTTTGAGCAGTTTCATAGTGTTTTCTGCCCAAAACTGTTTTTCTTATCATTAATGCTCGCTGATGTAGTGGCAACGCTTTTGCGTAGTCACTTTGTGCCTCATATAATGTTGCTAAATTATTGAGAGTTATAGCAGTATCAGGATGATTTTTACCTAAAACTTTTTCCCAAATAATTAATGCTTGCTCATACAACGTTAAAGCTTGAGTGTAATCAGCTTTATCATGTAGATAGTAAGCTGTTTGATTAAGCAACAAGGCACTTTCTTCTCTTTCTAATGCGTAGCCGTTTATAGACTTCGCACATTCTAACGCCGATAATAATAAACGATCACACGTAGGCCAATTTTCCAAATTAGTTATGTCAGGAAATGCCTTATTCACTGTCAATAATGCTTTTTCCGCCCACTTCCTTTGCGTTTCCTCATTCATCACAAACCTCTTTCACAACCTCTTGCACCACACGATGCACGGTAAGCAAGCGTTGCTCAGGAATCCGTTTGACTAAGGAATAATCATTAAGCACCGCTATTGCTGAATCTAACAGTAAAGGATTATCACTCAATGTGTTGAAAAGTTCTTCAGGAATGCCGTCAGGATGTAAAAATGCACACATACGCAACACATCTCCCGCTAACGGTTCACGCTTTTCTACCTTTTCTAATGCCATTTGGAAAGTAACATACACAGAACGGGGATATAGTCCTTGACTTTCAAACTTTAACATTTGAGATGTATAATCGTGATAGTGACTCAAATAATCGTTTAAACTCAGTCCTATCTGCTCAACATAAGCACCGGCTTGATCAATGGCAAGTGGTAAACCGCCAAGTTCTTCAGAGATATTTTGCGCGGTTTGCCAATCTTGTTTTTTCAGCATAGTTGGGACTTCTTCCATTGGTAATCGCCAATCGACTAACTTCGCCCGCCGCACTAATAAGGTTCCTCCCGTGATTTCTTCTAAGCAATCTATTTCTATTGACTCTGCGACGTGTCCCGTGGCTTGTGTTCTAGTGGTGAATAACCGCCGTCCACGACTGGTGG
The DNA here is from genome assembly GCA_035829175.2 of Candidatus Albibeggiatoa psychrophila. Lineage (GTDB taxonomy): Bacteria > Pseudomonadota > Gammaproteobacteria > Beggiatoales > Beggiatoaceae > Albibeggiatoa > Albibeggiatoa psychrophila. The sequence goes on along the minus strand of JAYQWJ020000131.1, from coordinate 2,716 downwards.
GGGGAATGAGATCATTAGCCGCTTTGAGTTCTTTGGCGGTTTCTGCATTATCAATAACCAGTAACCAATCGTCATGGGTATTTAACCAATTTCTCACCGCCGCAATGGCATCTTCTTGTTTTTCTAGCTTGGGTAAACCTAAAACATTGGTCAACTTTGCAAAATTATTGCGTACAGTCTCTTCACCGTCACCCAGCACCCATAAAATCGCTTGATAGTCATCGTAATAGCGATAAGCATATTCAATCGCTGTTTGAGTTTTGCCCACGCCACCTATGCCATTTAGTGCGACTGAGTATAGTGCGACTGAATTCTCTTTTTTCAGGATATTATGTAAGTTTTCTAAGGTGTCTGTTCGTCCAGTGAAAAAACGGTTTCGATGTAGAGGTAGATTGGAGATTTTTGGCGCGGACTCGCTTGCTGTTTTACGATTGAGATATAGCTTGGGTTTGCCCAATTTATACAACATCGCAAAGGCAAATCCAGCCGCATGACGGGCGGCTCGTGGTTGCCATTGCTCATCCTCTTCTGGCGATTTTCCCGCTAATAAATCTGAAATGCCTCGAATAATAATGGCTTCGACTCCTTGAGTCCCTAAATTAGCATGAATTGCAGTTAAAAAACCAATGCCTTCCATCTCTACCGCAACCGCATCGTTGTAATGATTTCTAATTCCCTGATAAATCGCTGATCGCACCGATGCGACCACTTTTTCACCAGCCACTATTGGTTTGACTAATGCATTTGGTGTATAGTCATCTTTATCCTTAATCCATTTGTGCCATTTTTTGTCACGGACAACCGATTGTCCCCGTTGCATCATCGCGTAAGTAGACTGTCCAATTTCAGGACGGGTTTTAAATCCATCATCTACTACCTTTCCAAACTCATAACCATAAACTTTAGTAGCCGCTATCACATCACCTAGCTTGACATCTTTAATACCACCAGCAACTCCAACAAAAAACACATGCGATGGTTTGAAATATTCAATCGCTCTTTCTGTTTCTAAAGCAGCGCGGGAGTCACCCATACCGATTTGGACTACGGCAATTCGCCAATATCCAAATTTACCTACTTCATATAAAGTGCCTTTATGTTTCTCTTCATCACGATCAGAAATGTGAGCCACAATGGCATTAAATTCAAACTCAATTGCTGTGATGATGACAGCCTGTAGTGAGTTGGAGATTGACATGTCATTGTTTTCATCGTAGAACAAAACATCGTTTTTTTCTTGCACTTGTTTCTTTTTTTCTAAAGAAAAATCAGTATTAGCTTTTTTACCCCATTTAGGTAAAATTTGATCTAGTAAAGTTTTAAACATTAGCTGTCATCCTTAGTTGATGCTCAATTAATGGTAAAAAATGATAACTTATAGTGACCTTGACCTTCTAAAAATATTTTTTACCCCCCAAACATACAAAAGTATTATAATTAATATTTTTATTAGTATAGCAACTATTAGGCTATTAGAGTTGTAATAATCAATATCTAAAGCAATGGGTAATTTATTATCTAACAATAAAATCATTAATTCCTGTTGTGAGGCCTCAATCTTTTTCGCATTAGCTTTTAGTTTGTTGAGGTCAGCTAACATTTCATCAATTAAATCATCATCTAGTGACTTACCTTTAAGAGATGTTATATTGGGTACTTCTGATAATAATGAATCAATATCGTCCATTATATTACTAGAGAAAAACCATTTTTCTTTGCTGGGAATCAAAAATAAAATTGATTTTCCAAAGTTTGCTTGTATTTTAGCTTCTCTTGTTTGTTTTTCTAACTTAGAAAAATTCATATTAAGCTTATTTATTAGCTCATAATTTTGTTTAAGAGTAGATATCAGGTATTGAGTTCTTGTATGAAGATAAGGGATATTGTCGATTTTTTCAAAAAAGTTTTTAAACGGTGTGTCAAAATCAACAATCCCACGCTCGGAATTTTTGTTTTGTATTTTATATACTACACAAGAATTTTCTTCAGAAAGAAAGTGTTTTGCAGAACAGGCTAGTTTTGCACTTGTTGGCACAAATTGCACTGTAACTCCTAAATAAGCCAGCAAAGTTTGAATATATTTTTCATCTTTCATGAAAAACATGCCTATTTCTTTATTTTTTTCCATTTTTTGATTTAAATTTATAAATGACGGCGACATGAGTAGCGTATTGAATACCACTGTAAATACCAGTATCATCATCATCGCAATTAGTAATCCAAACAACTGCCCCAATTTTCCACTAAGCGAGTAGAAAATTCTGAAGATTACTGTAAATAAAAAAATAGTTGTGCCCCAATTAACAATACTCATCAATACGTAAGTTAATTCTACTTCATTTGTCAAAATGACTAGCATAGCAAATGGCATAACTAAGAATATTGCAAGCATGAAATATAATGAATTAAGAGTTACTCCAGAAATAGAAAATGTAATAAAAGCGATTTTACCAGATTGGATAAAGGAAAAATCTCAGATAAATGATTTTCCAATTTATAAAATCGGAACTGTGAGTATTCATGAAGCAAAGGATAGTATTTTAGTTGTAGTAAACTGGTGGGTGTACGAAAATGTTATTCAAAATCATGTTTATACTTCTGAATATGAGAATCCCAATAAATTGGTAGATTTTAAGAGTAAGGGATTACGGTTTTGCGTTTGGGAGATGAACATATTGTGGCATGAGAGAAATTTGTGGGTGGAACATGTCTTAAA
>JAYQWJ020000130.1:0-8593 GCA_035829175.2 Candidatus Albibeggiatoa psychrophila | reverse complement strand
TTTCCCACAACTTGACATATTTAATTTAAACGACACAATCTATGAAATTCCTAATCCATCACGCCCAATGAATAATATGAATCCAATCCCAGAATCAATTTTTTCCTACCGTCCTTACTGGGCGAAACGTTTTGGCACAGCACCTGTTTTACCCATGAGTCGGGCGGAAATGGATGAACTTGAATGGGACAGTTGCGATGTGATTTTAGTCACGGGCGATGCCTATGTCGATCACCCCAGTTTTGGTATGGCGTTGATTGGGCGACTGTTGGAATCGCAAGGATTTCGAGTCGGGATTATCGCGCAACCTGATTGGCTCAGTGCCGATGCGTTTAAAATCCTTGGTAAACCCAATTTATTCTGGGGCGTGACTTCGGGCAATATGGATTCCATGGTCAATCGTTATACCTCCGACCGTAAAATCCGCAGCGATGATGCCTATACACCTGAAGCTGAAGGCGGCAAACGTCCCGACCGTTCCACTTTGGTTTATGCACAACGTTGTCGAGAAGCGTTTAAAAATATTCCTGTTGTTATCGGCGGGATTGAAGCCAGTTTGCGCCGTATCGCCCATTATGATTATTGGTCAGATAAAGTGAAGCATTCCGTATTATTAGACTCGAAAGCCGATATTTTATTGTATGGCAATGCAGAACGGGCGTTAGTCGCATTAGCGCATCGATTGGCAGCAGGTGAAGCGATTGAAGACATTCAAGATTTACGCGGCACGGCTTACATTCGCAAACAAATGCCTGAAGATTGGACATTGATTGATTCCACTGATGTTGACCAACCCGGTATTGTCACGCCGCCGCAAAACCCTTATGACGAATTGCCTTATAATCCCGTTGCTGAAACCGATACAGCGCAAAATGAACAAACGCTACAATTTCAACCGCCTGCAAAATTAAGAATTGAGCGCAGTAGCAGTTATATTCGTTTGCCGAGTTATGCACAAGTCAAAGCTGACCCCGTTTTATATGCCCACACTTCACGGATTTTACATTTAGAATCCAATCCACATAATGCACGGGCTTTGGTGCAACGTCATGGTGAGCGTGATATTTGGCTCAATCCGCCGCCCTTGCCATTGACGACCGAAGAATTAGACCAAGTTTATGAGCTGTCTTATACACGCCAGCCACACCCTGCCTATCAAGGTAAAAAAATTCCTGCTTATGAAATGATTCGGTTTTCCATCAATATTATGCGTGGTTGTTTTGGCGGTTGTAGTTTCTGCTCAATTACCGAACACGAAGGGCGGATTATTCAAAATCGTTCAGAAGATTCGATTATCCGTGAAATTGAAACCATGCGCGATACTGTGCCTGAGTTTACGGGGATTGTGTCAGATTTGGGCGGCCCAACTGCAAATATGTATCGTTTGCATTGTAAAAGTCCTGAAATTGAGTCGAAATGTAGAAAACTGTCGTGTGTATTTCCCGGTATTTGCCAGAATTTAAACACCAATCACGCGCCATTGATTAGCCTGTATCGCCGCGCCAGAGAACTGAAGGGCGTAAAACGGATTTTTATTGCCTCGGGTTTGCGTTACGACTTGGCGGTGGAATCACCTGAATATGTCAAAGAATTGGTCACCCATCATGTCGGTGGTTATTTGAAAATCGCGCCTGAGCATACCGAAGATGAACCTTTGAGCAAAATGATGAAACCCGGAATGGGGACGTATAATCGTTTTAAACAATTGTTTGACCGTTATTCAGAAGCGGCTGGCAAAGAACAATATTTAATTCCGTATTTTATCGCCGCCCATCCCGGTACTAGCGATAAGGACATGTTGAATTTAGCCTTGTGGTTAAAACAAAATGGGCTTCGCGCTGACCAAGTGCAAGCCTATTTACCGTCTCCGATGGCGTTGGCAACCACGATGTATCATACGGGCAAAAATCCGTTGAAAAAAGTCACCCGCGACAGTGAAACCGTACAAACAGCAAAAGGTTTGAAGGCGCGACGTTTACACAAAGCGTTTTTACGTTATCACGATGCGAACAACTGGCCTTTATTGCGTGAGGCGTTGAAGAATATGGGGCGGGCGGATTTAATCGGCAATGGCAAAAAGCATTTAATTCCAACTTATCAACCTGCGGGAACGGGGCAACAAATGGAAGGGGTACGACGTAAATCGACAACTCCAACAACTCGTCCGTTTAAAACTCAGCAAACGCATGGGACTCGGACTGGTAGAAATAAGAGAAAAAGATAATACTGGAGAATTTTAATGAAACTTGTAGATGAGACGGATACAACCGACATTCTGCATATAACTTAAAAAAAGTTTATTTTCATTTTTTCTTTTGAAAGTTGCTGAATAGAAAATCTAAACCTTTGAAATAAAATTGAAAATAATCTAAAAATTTCGTTAACTGCGGAACGTCGGCATAACCACGCTTTTGCTCAGATTCAAGCACTGGAACGAGACAATGATTTTAAGGTTTGAATTTTCTGGATTAATATTTCCCAAGCGAATAAAAATAAAAACAAACTCGCCCATAATTTTGTTAATTCTTCAAAACTGAGTCTAAATTGCATTTTTGCGGGAAATTTCGCATCAATCAGTATCATGATTAAAAATAATATCGATGCCAAACCTAAAAATAATAATGTTTTGGCTGATTTTTGTGATAATTGACCGAAAAAAGCTAAAATTACCGCTTCTGTACAACCAATCAATAATAGAAAATACGCATCGTTAATCCCTAAAATACGTCCTACCAGTTCATGAATCAAAAAACGTTCATCAAAACCTAAATAAACAAATAACACAATCTGGGATAATGCAAAATAAAAAAACAGCTTTTCCTTGTATTTATCAATACATTGTAAACTAACCAAAAACAATAAAGCCGTTCCCCATAACAAACTCATATTTAAGGTTGTGTGAATTGCGTATAAAAAAACATCGCCTTTAATATCCGTCACATACAAGCGTACGCCCGATTGAGAAAATTGCCATTCAATCCATAACAGGCTTAAGCTATATAAAACAACAATAAAATATAAAAATGCTTTATTCACAATTGATGTTGCCTTGCAATGATAAGAGCCAATAAAAATAAACTATAAATACCTAATAATTCAAACATTTCTTCTAAACAGGTAAAAACAGTTTCACCCTGCTTGGTCAATATCCAATAACCTTGCAAAGCTTCTAATATCAAAACACTTGGTAATAAAACGCACGCCAATGATAATAAAATCATACTATGCCAGCGGACTGTTTTAGATAGATTTTTCATTAACTTATATAATTGCTGTCCACAAATGATTAAACCAAACAAGGCAAATGGCGAAAACAGTAATAACCATGAGAATCCCATTCCTTGAAGACCATCCCAAACAATCACTTTACGCTCAAACCAAGAACCCACCGTCTCATGAAAACTACCTACTTCATCGGCGGATAAAAGACATAAACCCAATGCAGTTATTTGAAGGCTAAAACGTCCAAAAAATGAAAGCGTATAAGTTTGAGATTGTCCCCAGCCCAATAGCACAAAACCAACGCTGGCAATTAAAAACAGGATACTAGAAAACCAAGTTGCAAGTGTATTTTCATCTCTTAAATCAAATAATTGTAAAACACGATGCCAATTAACCGTCTCTTGTTGCCAATGTGCTTGTTGGCTGTAATAAGCAAATACGGTTGTTGCTGAAAAAAAGATAATCAAAATAAATAAAGGTAAGGCAAGTTGAGCCAGTAATTGTCTAATAGTGATAGGTTTTCTCCTGCTTTCTTGTAGAAAATATCATTATTCATTCCACAAGAAACATTTAAAACATTTATGGATTTTCAGTTACTTTTAAGCCTTCTACAGCATTAGGCAATTGGGTGACAATCACTTTATCTCCCGTAGTCAGGTCTGGGCTGCGTACCAAAATAGAAGACTGACCATTAATGCTAACCTGTTCACCAACGCGCTCAATAATTAAGCTGTGCATTCTGTTTTTATCAAATTTATAAATACGGTCATTGCCATAGACAGACTCAAAAGGCAGTGCAATCACATTTTCTTGAGCAGGAAGCTGTAAATATAAGGTTAAAAATTCACCTAAACGCAAATGCTCAACACCTTGCATCACTTTAAATAAACCATCAATACCGCCGTTATTGGGATTAATTTCACCAGAAAGGCGTGCAAGTTGAAACTGAAACTCAAAGCCTGAATAGTAAGCCTTAGCCTGCAATTTGCGCTCAAGATTTAACAAAATATCAGTTTGATAACGGCTTGGAATTTGCGCTCTAACCTCTAAATCATTGATATTGTACACTTTAAGCAGCGGGTCATTACTGCGAACTCTATCACCTTCAGCAACATACACTTGAGCAATAATAGCATTATAAGGTGCTGTAATTTGTAGGCGTTTAACTTCCAATTTTGCTAAATCCCGCACCGCAACCGCACGTTTAAGCCTTGCATTGAATTGGGCTAATATTGCTTTGTGATTTTTCACCGAGAAATGACGATTATTAACCGACAGCTTTTGCCGTTCCAATGCTTGTTGTGCTTCATCTAAGTTTGATTGTGATGCCAACTTTTGCTTTTGTAATTTACGGGCGCGGTCTACACTTTTTTGAATCAATGCCAACAACGCTTTTTCATTTTTAATCAGTTTTAAATTATTTTCGTGGGCTTGATTTTCACTGCGAATTTGAGCTTGAATATCCTCAATATCAGCTTGTCTTTGTTGTAAAATCAACTTGCTATCACTGTCATCTAATTGAATTAATATTTGTTTAGCCGTTACGCTATGACCTTCTAGCACTGCCAATTTAGAAACTTCCGTTGCCGCAATACTTAAATTGGGCACGCTCAAAGTTGTCGTATGTGGTGATTCAACATGTCCATACAGGGTTAATGCAGGTGAAATGGATTTGAGTTCAACTTGTTGGGTTTTGACTATCCAAGCGGGTTCTTCAACATCAAGAGGTTTGGCTTGTGGTTTTGTGGCTTTAAGCAGCATGAAGCCAAAAATACCCAAAGTTAAAATCGCGACAGCAACAAATAGGGTAAATAGCTTTTTCATAGTAGATATTACTTTGAGAAAATGGTGTTGCCATTGTAATAAGCCTGCTTTATCCGTCAAGTAAACAATTTTAAATTTATGTCAATATGGGAAAGTATTCGTATAAAAACAGGTTGCGGATTAAAATTTACGAACTAAAGTTATTTATAATCAATTGAATATATTATATTTTTATAATTCATCCCCCATTCAATTAATCAAGGTATAAACTATAAGCAATAATAAAAGCTATATCATAAAGTTTACAGGATATGCCCATGCTTTGGTTTACTCACCTATCTTTACGAAAAAAACTCAACTTACTTATCTTTGTATTATTTGCCACTTTTATTGTGACTAATGCCCTCGCATTTTTTTACCATATTGATAATATTTATGAAAAACGTAAACAAGAAATGTTGCAGGAGAAAAAACAAGAAATTATTGAGAAAGTTAATATTGTACATCACTTAGTCACCAATGTTTATCAGCATAATTCTAAGCCAGAAAATATTGAGCGGGTGTATCGTGAGAAAATATTAGCGGTCATCGATAGTGCGTTATCAATTATTACAAGCCGTTATGAAACACTAAAAAAACAAGGTTTGCCTGATGAACAGATTCAAGAAGAATTAAAAGACATTTTACGTCATTTACGTTATGACAATGGGGCTGGATATATTTTTACCTATGATTTTGAAGGGACGTTAGTTTCTCATGCAGACTCTACATTGGATGGCAAGAATTTATATAATCGTACAGATGCTAAAGGTTTTTATTTTGTACGTGGCATGGTCGAAATAGGTAAAACAACAGGAAAAGGTTTTATTCACTATCATTGGCGAAAATTAGGTTATGAAGAGCCAAAACAAAAGGTTTCTTATATGAAGCTGTTTAAGCCTTATAACTGGATTTTGGGTACAGGTATTTATATTGAAGATGCTCAAGAATTACTCAAACAACAAATTGCAGATTTATTAACTGCTTACCGTTATGATTTAGGAAAAACTAAAGACAATTATTTATTTGTTATGACTAAAGATGGTTATATGATACGCAATCCAGCCTCTCCTGAATTCAATAACAAAAATGTATTTGATGCCAGAGATATAAAAGGAAAGCCATTTATACAAGAGATTATACGAGTCACCGATGAGAAAAAACAAGGTTTTGTTCAATATTATTGGTTTAAACCTAATAATCCTGGAATAGAATCGGAAAAACTAACTTTTGTAAAAAAAATAGAGCCTTTTAACTGGATTATTGGTACAGGTATTTATTTAGAAGATATTGGCATTAAGGAAATGCAAGTGCGATTAGAGCAAGAAGCAAAATATATCGTTTGGACCAGTACATTGACAGGATTTATATTTTTAGTTATTGGCAGTTTAATGAGTATTAATTTAGTTAATATTGTGATTAAGCCATTGATTCAAGCACGTCATGTTGCTGATAGAATTGCTAAAGGTGATTTTTCTGAACAAATCACATACCATTCTAAAGATGAAATAGGAGAATTAAGCTTATCTATCAATATGATGGCAACACAATTGCAAGAGTCATTTGCTCACTTAATATTACTTAACAAAGCGAAAGATGAATTTTTAGGTATAGCAGCCCATGATTTAAAAAATCCTTTACAAGCTATTCAAGGTTCTGCTGAGTTAATTAGAATGTCGGCGGAAGAAGAACCATTTAGTGGTAAGCAGGAAGTAATTGAATTTTCAAATATGATTAATATCAGCGCAGAGCGTATGTTTGATTTAATCACAAATTTGCTTGATGTTAATATCATTGAATCAGGTAAGTTAAAAGTTCATTTTAAAACCTTAGATATTTTGCCGCTATTACAAAACATTGTAGATGAATATCGCAACAAAGCTGAACCCAAGGGTATCACTATCCATTTTATCCAAGAAGCTGATTATTATCATGTACATACGGACTTTAGTATTATGCACCAAATATTGGATAATTTAGTTTCTAATGCAGTTAAATATTCACCTTTAGGCAAGCAAATTTTTATTCATATTTTTTTTCAAGAACAAGAAGTTAGAATCGAAATTCAAGATGAGGGGATGGGTTTTAGTCAGGAAGATCAAGCCAAGTTATTTGGTAAATTCACCCGTTTAACTGCAAAACCAACAGGTGATGAGCATTCTACAGGTTTAGGCTTATTTATTGTCAAAAAATTAGTGTCTGCTTTACAAGGTAAAATCTGCTGTGAAAGCATATCAGGTCAAGGGGCAACATTTATCTTAACAATACCAAAACAAACAGAGCTGGCTCTTGAATAAATTTTGCACATTCCTCTCATGGATTGCTAGATGCTTTGCATTAATCGCTTAATAAGACTAAACTTGTCGGACATCATTGCTTATTTAAGTTAAAGTTGTAACTATTTATTTTTAAGGAAATTTTTTTGTTATGAAATCTATTTTATATGTGGTTTTATTAGTTGCTTTTAGTTTTGGCTTAACTGCTTGTAATGAAGAAGAAAAAGCACCTCAAGTGACTCAGCCAGAGCCACAAAAACCTGCAGTCATCCAAAAAGCTGAACAAGTTGAAGCCATTGTGAATAAAAAAGCTGAAGCGGATAAACAAGCAATTGATGAGGCGACTCAATAATATTTAGTTCCTGCCAAAAAAGACAATCTCGGCAGGAATTTAAAACTTATTTTACCAGTGACTATTTTAAGATAAAGTTAAAAAGTTAACGTTGAATTCATATTTTCCCAAAAATTATAAGATAGGTGCTAATTGATATGCTCTTGCAGCCATTTCCAATGTATCCCATATTGGTAATATTGCTTCTAAAATAGGTTCTTGTGCAATTAAGTTCATTAATTCGGTTTTTCTATTTTGTAATAATATTTCCAGTTCTGATACTGACAAATCTTTTTCATAAGCAGCACACTCAGAAATTGCATTAGCAAAGATAAACAAAGCTTGACAAATATGATTAAACTGCTCTTCACTCATGATTGTCACTTGTGTTAAAGCCTCACTGAATTTTTCCTCATCTATATCAATTTTCCGAGCATAATCCATCATTTTAGTTAGGTTTTGCGTCTCATTCATCACCTGTCCAACCAACCAATTAGCAACATGAATATCGCCAACATACATACAAGCTCCCGCATCCCATAAACCACCGCTTAAACAAGGTTGAATATGAGGACGTTTGCGACTTGCTTGTTTCCCAATCAGCCCATCTGAATATATACAATTCGCCCCACCTTTAGGTGAATCCCGAATATAGCCACATAATTTACTGAAATTACTAGGCTTAGTATAAGGTTTACCTTTAAGGTCAGAAATGATAGAAGCGACCCCTGTTTTCGTGGCAAAATCATCCTGAAGCTGTTGGATAATTGTTTTATTGAAGAATTTATCAAATAAGTTATTCGTTTTTATCATAATGACACACCCAATATGAAAAAATAGTAACTACCTAGCCCAAGTATAGGATAATCAGATTAAAAAGATATTGACAAAGCCTTGTAATAATGTGTTTAGTAGAACTGTTGGGTAATTAATAAATGATGGAACAAATAGCATCAATAAT
>JAYQWJ020000129.1:0-2618 GCA_035829175.2 Candidatus Albibeggiatoa psychrophila | reverse complement strand
AGATAACTTACATTACGCAGATAAATTATAAAAGCAAAAGTAGGATGGAATAGCACAGCGTTTTCCACCAAACCCACCGCCGCATGGTCGCTTGAAAAAGGTGGAATACAGTGCGAGATGTCATCAATAATGATTGATTTTGTCGGCGCACCTATTCCAGTCTACATTAACGTAGAGACAATCAGCCAAATTAATCAATAAGTTGTTCTAATTCATATAAAGATTCAATAGTCTCGCGTTTACGAATTTCATGCGCCTTGTCGCCATCAACCAAAATTTCAGCCGCCCGAGGACGGGTATTATAATTTGAACTCATGGTAAAACCATACGCGCCAGATGAACCCACTGCCAGCAAATCACCCGCTTCAATCGCTAAATTACGTTGTTTGCCTAAAAAATCACCTGTTTCACAAATTGGCCCTACGATGTCGTATAATTTAGACTCAGTTTTAAGCTGCTGATTCAATGGCAAAATAGACTGCCACGCCGCATATAAAGAAGGTCTGATTAAATCATTCATCGCTGCGTTGACAATCGCAAAATTTTTGTCTTTGGTGGTTTTTAAATATTCAACTTTAGTCAACAAAACCCCCGCATTTGCCACAATTGCACGCCCCGGTTCAATCAAAATTTCCAGATGTCTACCTGCCAAGTGCTCGGTTAGTTTTAACGCCTCAATATATTGGCGTGGTTCGGGTGGTTTTTCATCCTGATAACATACGCCTAAACCGCCACCTAAATCGATATGTTTCAACTGAATGCCTACATCATCGAGTTTATTGATTAAACTTAAAATCCGCTCAAACGCCGCAATAAAAGGTTCAGTTTCAGTAAGTTGTGATCCAATATGACAATCAATTCCAACCAACTTGAGATGCGATAAAGTGGCTGCGTGCTGATAAACGTCCAATGCGGTATCAACATCAATGCCAAATTTATTTTCTTTCAAACCTGTTGAAATATAAGGATGGGTTTTAGCATCAACATCAGGGTTAACCCGTAATGAAACAGATGCTATTTTACCCAATTGTTTTGCAATATCTTGAACCCGCTCTAATTCTGCTTCCGATTCAATGTTAAAGCAACGAATGCCAACTTCTAATGCACGTTTGATTTCTGCATGCGTTTTGCCCACGCCAGAAAACACTATTTTGCCAGCTTCACCACCTGCTTTTAAAACCCGTTCCAATTCACCAACAGAAACAATGTCAAATCCAGAGCCTAATCTGGCTAATAAGTTTAAAATCGCTAAGTTAGAATTGGCTTTGACCGCATAACACACTAAATGAGGTAAATCACCAAATGCAGCATCAAACGCATTCCAATGACGTTCCAATGTCGCACGCGAATAGACATAGCATGGTGTATTAAATTGTGCGGCAATATCGGCTAATTTAAGCTCTTCAACCCACAAATCATCTCCACGATAAGCAAAGTAGTTCATTCATTATCCTTTTGTATATTCTTTGAATTTTTAGCTAGCTTGTTCAATAATGCCGCCACCTAAACACGCTTCTGCATCATAAAATACGATAGATTGTCCCGGTGTGACAGCACGTTGCGGTTGCTCAAAAATAATTTCATAGCCATTTTGTGACATCTCGGTAATGGTGCAAGCTTGGTCAGTTTGGCGATAACGAGTTTTAGCGGTGCAATGATAGGGCAATTCTGGCATTTGACCTGATACCCATGAAAGCTGATTTGCGCTCACATGCCGACTAAATAATAAGGGGTGATTATGACCTTGCCCAACAATCAATTGATTAGTTTCGACATTTTTGCCAATTACATACCAAGGTTCACCCGAACTTTGTTTTAAACCGCCAATTTGTAAACCTTTGCGCTGACCCAATGTGTAATACATCACGCCTTGATGTTGCCCAATCACTTCACCTTCGGGCGTTATCATATCGCCTTGTTGCGCGGGAATAAATTGACTGAGAAACTCACGAAATGGTCGCTCGCCAATGAAACAAATCCCCGTGCTGTCTTTTTTATCATGGGTGACAAAGCCTTGTTGTTCAGCAATTTCACGGACTTGGGGCTTTTGTATTTCTCCAACTGGGAACACACTTCGCGCTAACTGCTGTTGCCCTAAAGTATATAAAAAATAGCTTTGGTCTTTATTTTGGTCTAAACCGCGCAAAAGTTGCCATTTTCCCTGTTTTTTTGCAGAATGTACATAATGTCCTGTTGCAATTGCATTCGCGCCTAAACGTTCCGCATGTTCTAAAAATACTTTAAATTTAATTTCTCGATTACACAAAATATCAGGGTTGGGTGTACGACCTGCTTTGTATTCAGCTAAGAAGTCTTCAAACACATTGTCCCAATATTCACTGGCAAAATTAGCGGTGTGTAATGGAATATCCAATTTATCGCATACGGCTTGCGCATCTTTTAAATCCTCGGTGGCACTGCAATAGTCTTGGGTATCATCTTCTTCCCAGTTTTTCATGAATAAGCCTTGCACATCATAGCCTTGCTGCTTGAGCAAATAGGCTGCAACGGAAGAATCTACACCGCCTGAAATACCTGCAATAATTTTCATTTTTTTATTTGAGTTTGGCAGAATGGTTAAATGTTTTGAGTGGACATCGCCAATAGGATAGCAATGA
>JAYQWJ020000128.1:0-6593 GCA_035829175.2 Candidatus Albibeggiatoa psychrophila | reverse complement strand
CATTTCAAAACATTGGTTTATTTTTAAACATTTTGCATCTCAAATAATGAAACTGCTAAGGCGACATGATTAAATCCAACCAAACGGGACACCATTCATCATCAAACAACTTATGTTCTTCAGTTTGATAATGGATTGGGGTTTGACAATGGTGGGTGATAATCCCATAAGCATAAAGCACATCAAGGTGATATGGTGCAGCAAATCCCACCTGTGCAATATCAGTTTCAGGCTTGAGTGCTTCAGGAGGATAAACGCCAGAATTTCCTAAATTTTCAGCATCTTGTGGCATATCATCGGTTGAATTATCATCGACAAGACTTGTTTCATCACTGGCATTTGTTCCTGCGTTTTTGCGTGCAAGCTCATAATGAGAAAATCGCCACAAGCCTGCTTGATATTGATAACTGAATGTTAAGCCATTGAGCTGCGGAACAAGCAAGAGATTTTCCTGAAACGTGATATTTAATAGTTGCTGAGGCTCGTATTCTAAACATTGAACAAAAGGATCAAAAGCCAGTAATCCACCGCTAAAAAATTGAAAGGCTTCAACGCTAACAGGGGTGTTATTTTTAATTTGGTAAAGCGTTAAGTAAGAAATAGCCTGTTGTGCCATTTTTAACCCATAACTTACTTGAATTCTTAGCTTAGCGTCCTCTGGATTGGATAAACTCGCTAAATCCCCACGACTGAAAATCGCTTCTAAACTCCGATTAATATTTAATTCAGCCTGTTGCGCATATACAGATTGAACGCATAACAACATGATACAAATCAGCCTTAACATGAAAAATTCCTTTTTGAGACATCATTTAACATCTAATTAAAGCGGGTGAAGTCTATTGCATCAAGTATTTTGGTGTGAACGGATGTAAAGCAATCGGTTTTAAACTCTTTTCATCTTGCTTACAAAAAAGTACACTAATATCTTAATAAGTGAAAGATTAAAGACGAGAAGTATTTTGAAACAACATATTCAAAGTTTATTTCAACACGCATTTGAGCAACTTCAATCTGAGAATGTGATTCCTGCCGACCAACAAGCAGTGATTCGTATCGAGCGCACCAAAGATGCAAGCCATGGTGATTTTGCCTGTAATTTAGCCATGATGCTCGCTAAAAAAGCCAAAATGAAACCGCGTGATTTAGCTGAAAAAATCATTGCTGCATTGCCTAAATCAGATTCCGTGGCAAAAGTTGAAATTGCAGGGCCGGGATTTATCAATCTGTTTTTAGCTTCAAATAGTTACCAAGATATTATCAAAACGATTTTAGAACAAAAACAGTCTTATGGTTTAAGCCAAATCGGTGCAGGAAAATCGATACTGATTGAATTTGTTTCCGCCAATCCTACAGGGCCTTTACATGTTGGTCATGGACGTGGGGCGGCGTATGGTGCAGCATTAGCCGATTTATTGAAAGCTACAGGTTATAAAGTTAGCAAAGAATATTATGTCAATGATGCTGGGCGACAAATGGATATTTTAGCCACCAGTATTTGGTTACGTTATTTAGATTTATGTGGCGAAAGCTTCACTTTTCCGAGTAATGCTTATCAAGGTGATTATGTATGGGATATTGCCGCGACCTTGCACCGAGAAAATAAAGATAAATATCGTTATGCCGCCAACGATATATTCGCCGACGTGCCAGTCGATGAGCCTGATGGTGGTGACAAAGAGCTGCACATTGACGGCTTGATTCATAAAATGAAACAGCTTTTGGGTGAACAAACCGCGCGGAATGTTTTGCAATTAGGTTTAGATGCGATTTTAGGCGATATTGAGCACGACTTGGGACAATTTGGTGTCACTTATGATAAATGGTTCTCAGAATACAGTTTGACCAGCAGCAATCATGTATCACGAGCGATTGAGCAAGTGCGGGATGGTGGATTTACCCATGAACAAGACGGTGCATTGTGGTTTAAATCCAGTCAGTTTGGCGATGAAAAAGATCGGGTTTTAGTGAAAGAAAACGGTGCGTTGACTTATTTAGCTTCTGATATTGCCTATCATGCCAATAAATTAGAACGCGGATTTGATATTTTGATTAACATTTGGGGTGCTGACCATCACGGCTATATTGCACGTTTGAAAGCAGCAATTCAGGCATTAGGTTCAGATGCGGATAAATTAAAAGTTTTATTAGTCCAATTTGCAACCTTATATCGTGGTCAAGAAAAATTACAAATGTCGACTCGTAGCGGTAAATTTGTCACCTTGCGCGAATTACGTGATGAAGTAGGCAATGATGCAGCGCGATTTTTTTATGTACAACGTAAAGCAGAACAGCATTTAGACTTTGATTTGGAATTGGCAAAATCGCAATCTAATGAAAATCCTGTGTATTATATTCAATATGCTCATGCGCGAATTTGTAGTGTATTCCGTGAGTTATCTGAAAAAGGCAATGAATGGGATTTAGCCCAAGCCGATTTAAATCGTTTAGATACATCACACGAAATTGAACTCATCAAATTATTATCACGCTATCCCGAAACAGTTGAGAATGCGGCAATCGCTTACGAACCGCATCAACTCACTTATTATTTACGTGATTTAGCCCAAGCCTTCCACACTTATTACAATGCGCATAAGTTTTTAATCGATGATATGGAATTGAGTCAAAGCCGTTTAAGCCTGTGTAAAGCAATACAACAAGTATTACAAAATGGTTTGGCGATTATTGGTGTTTCTGCACCTGAGGTAATGTAGTGGCTGAGAAACGTGAAAAACGTAGAATTAAACGCCCACGACCTGAAAAACAGCCTATTCCACGCGGTTGTCCTCCACGTTGGGCTTGGTTTTTTGGTGGCTTATTGATAGGCATATTTGGTTCATTTTTATTTTATTTATATGAACTTGCACCGCGTGACTTGGCAATGCCTGTACGATCTGATTCCACGGCGATGGTTTCAGAAAATAATGATAATCAATCAGCAGCATTAAATTATGAGAACTACGAGTTTTATAATAATTTGCCGAAAACGGAAGTGAAAGTGGTGGAAACTGCAAATATTAATGCGTTGCAAGCACCCAATGAATCACAGTTTAAATCCAATACACGTTTGCAAGTGGGTTCATTTCGAGATGCTAAGATTGCTCAAGGTTTGAAAAAACATCTATCAAGTTTGGGTATTCACGCGGATATTGAACAGGCGGTGCTCAATGGTTTGTCATGGCATCGGGTGCGTGTAGGGACTTTTGGTTCTAAATACGCGTTGGAACAGATGAAAACTAAGTTGACGCAACAAAAGATTCCGTTTTCTGTTGTTGAATAATTTAAATTTGGCCTTAATTTGGACATTCAGGGCTGCTAATCTTAAAAAACAGACAGTCCTAATATTTTATAGCTCAATGATGTGTATCGTCAGATTCTAAAAATAAGCTGATTCTTATACGTTTTACAAAAAATTGAGCGAGTAGACAAAATAATCAACTTAATATGTTATGCTTTCCAAAAGAGTTGAGCTAGCAAATTCATAAGCCATTAGCCATTGCTTTAAAATCTAAATAAGACCAGGCAAAATCATAGAAATCCGTCCTATTCTAAAGAGAGTGCATTCATGATCAAACAAGATATTTTAGAGCAAGCCCAGAATTTAAAACCTTATGAAAAACTCACCTTAGTTGAAGAACTGTTAAAAAGTTTGGATGAAGTTTGGTTTGTTGAAGCTGAAAATCGATTTAAAATTTATCAACAGCAACGGACTAAGACCATTTCTAATTCAATGCCTTTATAAATAAGATATATTATCAATGAGTAAAAGTAGTCGCCGTTGGTTACAAGAGCATGAAAATGATTTTTATGTCAAACGTGCTCAAAAAGAAGGTTATCGCTCTCGTGCAGTGTATAAATTAGCGCAATTGCATGAACGAGATAAACTATTTATCCCTGATATGACAGTCATTGATTTGGGTGCAGCCCCCGGTGGTTGGTCGCAATGGGCGCAACGTCATTTAAATGGTAAAGTTAAACTGTTTGCTTTAGATATTTTGCCTATGGACGCTTTGCCCGATGTCACATTCATTCAAGGGGATTTCACCGAGCAAGAAGTTTTAGACCAGCTATTGGACTGCATTGGTGAACAAAAAGCCAACCTTGTAATGTCTGACATGTCCCCCAATATCAGTGGAATGAAAGCTGTTGATCAGCCAAAATCAATGCTGTTAACGGAATTATCCAGAGATTTAGCTTACGAAACATTAGCACCCAATGGACATTTTTTAAGCAAAGTATTCCAAGGTGAAGGCGTTGATATATTTATAAAAGAATTGCGCCAACGGTTTCGGAAAGTGGTAATACGCAAGCCAGACGCTTCTAGACCACGGTCGCCGGAAGTCTATGTGCTTGCCAAACAATTTATTGTATAATTAAAAGTTTGCAGTATTCTTTCTGCACGTCTATAAGCAAATAACCAGAGAGGTATCCCTCTAGTGAATGATATGGCCAAAAACCTACTACTATGGGTGGTGATTGCCCTAGTATTAATGATGGTATTTAATAATTTTGGACCTCAACCGACCACATCTCAACAATTTGAGTATTCAGATTTTCTTGAAGCCGTAGAGCAAGGGCGTGTGAAAAAAGTCACAATAGAAGGCAAAGAAATTGTTGGTTTTATGCAGGATGGATCGCGTTTTGTTACTTATAATCCGGGCGATGATTTTCTCATCAGTGATTTGATGAAGTACAACGTACAAATTTCTGCACGTCCTCCAGAACGTCAATCATTATTAATGCAGATTTTTATTTCATGGTTTCCGATGTTATTGCTATTCGGTATCTTGATATTTTTTATGCGTCAAATGCAAGGCGGTGGTGGTCGTGGTGCGCTATCATTTGGTAAGAGCCGTGCACGCATGATGGAAGAAGATCAAATCAAAATCACCTTTGCTGATGTAGCAGGTATTGATGAAGCCAAAGAAGAAGTTGGGGAATTAGTTGATTTCTTACGTGACCCCGGTAAATTCCAAAAATTAGGTGGTAAAATTCCGCGTGGTGTATTAATGGTCGGCTCACCGGGTACAGGTAAAACCTTATTAGCTAAAGCCATTGCAGGTGAAGCTAAAGTGCCATTTTTCACTATTTCAGGTTCTGATTTCGTGGAAATGTTCGTTGGTGTGGGTGCATCTCGGGTACGCGATATGTTCGAGCAAGCTAAAAAACATGCGCCGTGCATTATCTTCATTGATGAAATTGATGCTGTAGGTCGTCATCGTGGTGCAGGCTTAGGCGGTGGTCATGATGAACGTGAACAAACCTTAAATCAATTGTTAGTTGAAATGGATGGTTTTGAAGGCAATGAAGGTGTGATTGTGATTGCTGCAACCAATCGCCCAGACGTATTAGACCCTGCATTATTACGCCCCGGACGCTTTGACCGTCAAGTGGTTGTGCCATTGCCAGACATTCGCGGTCGTGAGCAAATTTTAAAAGTTCACATGCGTAAAGTGCCTATTTCTGATGATGTTAAACCAAGTTTAATTGCGCGTGGTACACCGGGATTCTCAGGTGCAGATTTATCGAATTTAGTCAATGAAGCTGCATTATTCGCTGCTCGTGGCAATAAACGTCTGGTAGAAATGGATGATTTTGAGAAAGCCAAAGATAAAATCATGATGGGTGCAGAACGCAAATCGATGGTGATGAGTGATGACGATAAAAAACTCACAGCCTATCACGAAGCAGGTCATGCAATTATTGGTCGTTTAATGCCAGCTCATGACCCTGTGTATAAGGTGAGTATTATTCCGCGCGGTCGAGCTTTAGGTGTCACCATGTTCTTGCCGAAGGAAGATCGTTATAGCAATAGCAAACAGCAACTTGAGAGTTTAATTTCTAGTTTGTTTGGTGGACGGATTGCTGAGGAACAAATTTTTGGTGCGGAATGCGTAACCACAGGTGCAAGCAATGATATTCAACGCGCGACGGAAATTGCTCGTAATATGGTAACGAAATGGGGTTTGTCAGAACGTTTAGGCCCATTAACTTATGGTGAAGATGATGGCGAAGTGTTTTTAGGTCATACCGTGACTCAGCACAAAGTGGTCTCTGATGAAACGGCGCATGTCATTGATGAAGAGGTTCGTTCTGTTATTGATCGTAACTATTTGCGTTCTGAACGGATATTGAAAGAGAATGAGAAAACCCTACATGCCATGGCTCAAGCGTTAATCAAATATGAAACCATTGATAGCGAGCAAATTGATGACATCATGAAAGGTAAAGACCCACGTCCGCCTAAAGATTGGTCTCCTGATAATGACAACAATTCCAATAATAATGATGATGATGACAACACCATTGTTGAGTTGAAACCTAAACCTGAAATTGGTGAAGCGGCTAGCTCTCATTAATTAAACTATTTTAAGCCTTATTCCAATTCTGGGGTAGGGTTTAAAATTTCACTTCATCAAAGATTTTGCGCGAGAAACCCCGTCTTTCAGGTCTGGAAGGATGTCAAACTTACTAATCTTACTTTAATTTGGGTGATTTTGCGTAACTTAAGTTAATTATTGAGATTGTGGGTTATCAGAGTCAGTATCTTCTGCTTGGTGTTTAACCAAAGGCACGACACTATTAACTAA
>JAYQWJ020000127.1:0-6483 GCA_035829175.2 Candidatus Albibeggiatoa psychrophila | reverse complement strand
ATAACTATAGTCAAATCCATCAGGAGTGTTATAAAAATATCTGGCTTTCATGACTGCCCGCCCATGAAAATTATCAGTCTTAACATAGCAAAAGGAATTGACTATATATTGCTAGTTTTCTAAATAAGTATATCCCATCAAACCAGAATCTAACTCACGTAAATAAGCTTGTTTTTGTTCATGGCTCAGAGTCGTGGCATAAATACGTTTTCGATATTCATGACGTAGCAAACTGGGGTCAATATTCACATAACGCAACATGTTTTCCACTCTATCGCCTTGATGCGGTTCTACTAAAGTATAATCACCCGTGTTCTGATTAATCTGCACTGTGACAGAATAAGTATCGCCAAATAAATTATGAATATCGCCTAATACTTCTTGATATGCGCCAACAAGAAAAATAGCCAGTATATAATCTTCATCTTCGGTGATGTCATGCACGGGCAAACTACTTTCAACCCCGTCGCCATCAACATAATTCAAAAACTGCCCGTCAGAATCACAGGTTAAATCTTGCAATTTGGCACGATTACTCGGTTTTTCTTGTAAACGATGAATCGGCATAATCGGAAATAACTGATCGATTGCCCACGCATCTGGGGTTGATTGAAATAGAGAAAAATTACAAAAATATTTATCAACTAACTTGCCGTTCAATTCATCTAAAATATGTCGATGCCCACGCAAATTGGCTTGCAATAAATCCTTTACTTTCCAACATGTTGTATAATATAATTGTTCAGCCTGAGCACGTTGGTTTAAATTCAATAAGCCGTGGGTAAACATTGAATACGCTTCACTCAATAAATACACTGCATCATGATAAACTTCTAATACTGAACGCTGATTCAAATTTTCTAAACCATATCGTAAATCCTGTAAAATTTGTGGCTCATCAGCAACAGGCTCATCTAATTCTTCCATTTGCAACACACGCTCAACATCGGTGACATTGGTTAATAACACGGCATGATGTGCGGTCATTGCGCGACCCGATTCTGAGATAATATCAGGTTGTGGTAAATCATTGGCTTGGCAAACTTTATATAATTCATGCACAATATTATTTGCATACTCTTGCATACTATAATTTATCGAACAATAACTGCGTGAACGAGTGCCGTCATAATCCACGCCTAAACCGCCTCCAACATCAACAATTTTAATCTGAATACCTAATTGATGAAATTCAGCATAATAACGTGCCGCTTCTGATAATCCGCGCTGAATATCCCGTACATTCGCCACTTGTGAGCCAAGATGAAAGTGCATTAGTTGTAAATTATCAAGTAAGTTGGCTTGTTTCAATTGTTCGAGCACTGATTTGACCTGATTGGACGATAAACCAAACTTTGCTTTTTCACCGCCTGAGTTTTGCCATTTTCCACTGCCAATCGTCGCTAAACGCACTCGAATACCTAGTAATGGTTTGACCCCCATATTTTGACTTTCTTCAATAATCAACTTTAACTCAGAGGCTTTCTCAATCACGATATAAGGGCGTAAACCCATTTGTTGCCCAATCAATGCCAAACGAATATATTCACGATCTTTATAGCCATTACAAATAATCAAACCTTGTTTTGGACTTAAACCAATCACCGCCATTAATTCAGCTTTGCTACCCGCTTCTAAACCTGTATTTTTTTGACCTGAATTGAGAATCTCTTTGATAACTTGGTAATTTTGATTAACTTTGATTGGATAAACTGCGCTGTAAGTAGCCTCGTAATTATCCATTTTCATTGCATTTTCAAACGCTTCACATAAACTCTGAATTCGATGATGCAAAATATTAGCAAAACGGACTAAGATAGGAAAAGAAAAGCCTTGGCTGATTAAATCTTGCGAAAGTTGATATAGGCTAACACTGATTTGATTTGGAATTGGGGTGACACAGACTTCTCCTTGCTGATTAATGTCAAAATAACCGCTGCTCCAATATTCGATATTGTATAAAGCTCGCGATTGTTGAATATCCCATAAATTCTTAGTCATAGCTGTTTGATGCCGTTATCAATTAACAATTAACAATTATCAATTAACAATTAACAATTATCAATGGGATTTGTAATATAAAAAAGCACCGCCCCCAAATTGAGAACGATGCTTTTATTCAACTACTTACTTAACACATCTTTGTGCTAATGAGAGTGCTTATTTACCGTATAGAGTTTGTGCATCTCCATTTGGATAAGTTAACACAAAGTCATCAATTTGATCACCATTCACATCACCCACAGAGTCGACACTGAAGCTGCCTTCTGTACCGTTGCGAGCAACTAAGTAATCTAATGCTCCAGTATAAGTTTCGCCTTTAAATTCAAAGCTTAACTCGCCTGTTTCAAGCAAGCGCACATCTTGAGCAACAGCAATTAAACCATCCATATCCGCAGGAGTTGGATAATAGGTTTGTCTGTAAGCTTGCCCATCTTCAACATAAACAAACGTCGCTGGCAAATCATTGGCATATAAGCCTGTTTCTAAATCAGTGGCTTCTGCACTTAAGCTGGCACGAACCGCTAAATAATGCGCAGTATCAATCGAAGTCGCAATTGAGAAATTACCATTGGTGCTGACTTCAATACTGACTGTACCTAAATTTGCACTGGCTGCCAAAGCGGCTAAAACTTCATATAACACATCTGGAGCTTGTGCCACGGGATGAGTAATGACTCGCAAGTTTGTACCCGTAATAAATTCAACCGATTGCACAGGCGTGACCAATGCGCTTGCATCTAACAATGTTTGTTGTACATCCCAAGTTTGGATTGCAAAGCGAATATTGCCTAAATCTAATTGCAAATAGCCATAAACAGGATGTTGTACGAATGTCCAACCTTGGGCAGCTAATAGCACGTTCATTGCGGCCAATACACCATCACCATCTGCAATAATATCAGCGTTCAAATTAACCACTAATGGTTGTACAAAGTTTTCAGGTAATGTTAGTACAAACTCTGGCAATAATGGGGTGACTGCGATACCGAAAGGAATTAATCCCGCATTGGCAAAACGTACACCACGTCCAAATATGACACCTTTTTCATAGCTTGTGCCTTCACCAAGAATCACACCACTGATAACGCTACCTGCTTTAATAATTACATTGGTTAATAAAGTTGGCGCGTTTGCATCACCATTGATTTGACCTTGTAAATAACCGCCTGTCAAAATCGCATTTGCAGAGAAGTTGACATCGATGAAAATACCACCAACTGAACTATTATTGATGATGTTGCCGCCCAATGTACCGCCGCGTAATTCTGCACCAACAAATTCAAAGTCGTTGAATACACCACCGTCTTCAATAATGATAGTGCCCGATGCTTTACCGCCATTAACTACGGTATTTGCGACAATCTTCACTTGCGAAATCATGCCGTTATTCACAACATTGCCTTCTAAATTGCCGCCGCTAATGGATGCACCTTCACCAATATTAGCATCCGTGATTGTGCCACCATTACTACATGCGCTACCAACTGCACCACTAACACATGCTGGGGCTGTTGGAATATTAGGATCAATGGTTGGAGAAGGTTGTACAGGTAAACCCGCAGTTTCTGTTACAACGCTAAGATGTACAGTTGCAGTTGCACGGGTATCAGGCTCAGCTTGAGAAACAGCCGTGATAGTTAAGTTATTATTTTCACCACGATTAGCTGGCAAAGTCACACTTAACGATAAATCAATCGCTTCTAAAGCAGGAATTTCAATTGAGTTCGAGATAGCACTGATACTCCAACCCGCTGTATCAATTGCACTGATTGAATATGTATCTGCTTCTGCACCATTATTGGCTATTGTGACATTCACTGTAACCGTTTCTAATGGATCACCCACCAATGATTTAGTCGCACCGACAGAGACTTCACGTAAAATTTTAGCAGGTGCAACAACAATGTTTTCTGCATCAATTACATCGCTTAATTGCACGCCATCGTCTAAGATGATTTCATCTGCAAAAATAGTGACTTGACCAGTAGCTTTCAAGATGTTTGTGTTCACACCTGTAAAATCAATCTTGCCACCTTCACCGACGGATAAGACGATATTACCTGTTGATTCAATGGTGTTTTCGCTGATATTGCTCATATCCAACACCCAGTCTTTGCCACCATAAATAGAGATGTCACCACCAGAAATACGTGTATTTGCACCCGCAATGCTGATTAAGCTAGGCTCAATGCGTATCCAACCATTAGCAGGACGTGTGTTACAACCATTACCCGATTGTCCCGCTTGATGAATACCACCATTTAAGTATACATTTGGCAATGAAACCAGCCATAAATTACCGCCAGCACCTGCTGTTTGTTCGCCACCACGGACTCGGCAATGACCGCCATTACCTGCGATTGCTTGTGCGCCATTTTGATTGCGAAGGTGTCCAGCACCGCCTAATTTACCCCAAAGTTGAGCTAAACCGCCTGTACCCGCACGACCTGTACCTGTTTGGGTAATATCACCGCCATTGCCTGCTTGAATTGTACCTTTATTAGTCATACCACGACCCAGCACTAAAGCATTACCACCATCAGCCGCATAGTGAGTTGCATCACCCCCTTTTCCGCCAATGATTTCGCCATTATTGATAATTGGCCCGCCTGATTGATATGAATACCACCAATTAGCACTTGCTTTATCATAAGTTTGAATGCCTGTACCCACTTTCAAAATAACGCTTGCACCGGGATATGCACAATTGCCAGAACCAACTTTGTTGCTGTCACATGAGACATTTTGCATTTCATTCGCGCCATCAAATCCTATAATATTGCCATCATTTTGGATAATTTGAGAGGCTTGAATTTCGAGTGGCGTACCTAAAATATCAGCACTGGTTAATTCTGCACCTTGTTCAATACATAGCGCACCTACTTTTGCTGATGGAATACCGTTAATGCTATGACCAGAACGGATTTTCACTACATCATTTGCACGCGGAACATTTGGGGTTTCAAGTTCACCCGCTTGTAAATTGCCTGTCCGTTTCCAAGCATGTGTTGCACCTGTATATTCGCCATTGATTTTTTCAGCCCAACGGTGATCCCATACTGAACCGACCGTTTCAATCGTAACATTGGCATCATCACAAGAAATTGGCGCAGTAGCTGTACCTGTTAAGCCCATTTCAGCAGTTGCACCCGCCGCACTAATCACTAACGAAGTGTTTTTAACTCCAGTAGTCAATGGATTAAATTGAGTGTATAAATTACACGTTTGCCCCGGTTTCAATGCGCGATATTTGCAACCCCAGTTATATACTTCAAAGTTGTCCGCATCAGAGCCAAGTAGTTCAGTAGTATTAATATTTAAATTGATATTACCTGTATTTTTAACTTGAATCGTTTCATATTGATTAGATGCAAAACCCATAATAATCGGTTCAAAGTTGAATGTTGTTGGTGATAATTCAATCGCAGCTTGACCAGAACTCACCGCATTGGCAGTTAAATCCATGTTATAGCTGCTGCTATCACTTAAAGTAACTGTGATTTGTGCTGATTTATTGCCTGCACTACTAGGTTTGAAAACAGGTTTGAATGAGCAAGAAGCATAGGAATTATTGTCCCAACTACCGCTATAGCATTGTTGATTTGTCAATATGAATTCATTGGCGTTTGTACCTGTCAACTGCACATTGGTAATTTCCAAGGCATCACATCCACGCGCATAACTGCCGAAGTACGCATACATACTGCTTTGATTTCCTACTAATTCTGTACCAAAATCAGGCGTTTGTGGATAAGCATAAGTTTGTTTTTGGTAATTGCCTGAGCACCAGCTTGCACCAATACCTTGCATATTGATTTCAGCTCTGGAACTATCTGGATCGTTAGAATTAATCACAATTTGTGCTAAAGCTTCACCCACGTTGGATGGCTCAAAGTAAGCGATTAAGCTACATGCACTGCCTGAACGTAAGGTTTTATTATTACAAAATGCAGTTTCAACGGCAAATTCACTGCCCGAAACATCAATATCACCTAAGCTCAATATGCCTGAGCCTGTATTTTTGAGTTGGATAATTTTCGTAGATGATTTAGAACCAATATTCACAGTTCCAAAATCAATCTCTTGCAGCGAAATGCTGAGGTTAGGTTCAACCGCAAAGCCATTACCTTCAAGTGTAAATGAGACTTGTGGTTTAGCTGGGTCGTTGGTTGTAAAGGAAAGCTGTGTTGTTTTTAAACCTGCACTGGTTGGTTGGAATGCAACGTTAAGTGAGCAACTACCAAAATAGTTAACCGAAGTATTAGAGCAGAAATCTTGTACTACAAAATCAGGGCTAGAGAACTGCATACTACTGAGTTTTAATTTACCTTTAGCTTCATTTGAAATGGATAAGCGTTTGCTGCTAGAAAGTACACCGACTTCAATTGTACCAAATTCAATTTTTTCTGATGGTTTGATTCTTGCTTCAGGCAATTCAACACTAACACCATTCAATGGCACAACATAAGTATTTGGTGT
>JAYQWJ020000126.1:0-2746 GCA_035829175.2 Candidatus Albibeggiatoa psychrophila | reverse complement strand
TCTAAACGTGGAATAATCCCCGCATTCAATAATGAACTCTTACCCGAACCCGACGCGCCACTGATTATCAAAGTTTTATAACGTGGAACTTGACCTGCAAACGACTCTGTGACCGTCGCGCGACCATAAAAAATATCTTTATCTTCACGCGTATAGGAAGTTAAGAATTTGTACGGGGTGTTGGTTAATGGCTTGACGGGTTGCGGGTGAATATAAACAATCTTATCACCATCAATTTTGTCACCTTCGACTTTATCGCCAGTAATGAAATCGCCACCCATATCGTGAATATGAGCACTATGATGTTTATCTGATTCTGATGATTTTGACATAAGAGCGAGCCACCACTAAATATGATCTTTCTATTGAGACGAACAAAATAAGTTTTGCACTGCATTGATTGTTAGAATAACCAAAAAGACTTGCTTTGGATACACAAGCCAATTTTTTATAGCGCGTAAAGAAACTCTCAAACTAATTATTGAAAATCTACTGCTTAGTCAAACTAACGGCTACATATTGCGCATACAATAAGAATCCTGTTTACCTAAAATTACAACTACGTTATCATGCCGCGTTTAATCTGATTGCAGAGACTTTCGCCATGCCAAGCACTCCTAGTAAAACCCTTGAAATCTTTGACAATCCAAATTCAGAGCGTGATTATACGATTCACATTGAAACACCTGAGTTTACTTGCCTTTGTCCTAAAACGGGTCAACCTGATTTTGCAACACTCTATTTAGATTATGTGCCAGATAAATCTTGTATCGAACTTAAGTCGTTTAAAATGTATATTTGGTCATATCGGGATGCGGGTGCATTTCATGAAGCAGTAACCAATCAAATATTGACGGATTTTGTTGAAGCTTGTGAGCCACGCTTTATGCGTTTAACGGCAAAATTCAATGTTCGAGGCGGTGTTTATACAACTGTTGTTGCAGAACATCAGAACCCTGATTGGACACCTAAGCCTGTGGTTCAACTTCCTTAATATTTCTGCTAATTGAAACGATCTATATTGTAAATATATTTTTGAAATTTCCCAGTATTAAGCTATTAGATTATCAAAGCCATTTGACGGAATTACTTGAGCAAGATAATGTGTTTGCATTGATTACCGCTGCGCATTTATTAACTCGTCAAACCAAAAATGATACTCAACAACATTTCAGCTTTAAATGGCAATTAACCCGTTTACTTTATGAGCGAAATTAGGATAAACAGCGTATTATTGATTTATTCAGCATCATAGATTGGATGATGCGTTTACCAAAAGCGTTAGAGCAGCAATTGTGGAGTAATATCAATCAACAACTGACTAAGCGTTTTGGTACATTGCCTGAATTATTGCAAGAACGAATCAAACAAGCAGATGTAGAACAATTGGAATTATGGAGCGACTTAATTTTAACCGCCTCCAGCCTTGAAGAGATTTTTGGCAATTTCACAGACTCAATATAAATAGACTTCAACTTTACGAAATAATATGCAATTTGAACTGATTACCCAACAAAATCAAGCCCGTCGCGCCAAACTCCATTTTGATAGAGGCATTATCGAAACACCCGCGTTTATGCCCGTTGGCACTTATGGCACGGTGAAAGGCATGACTCCTGAGCAAATCCGTGACACAGGAGCTGATATTTTGCTGGGCAATACATTCCATTTGATGCTGCGTCCCGGTACAGAAGTGATTCAAGCCCATGGTGATTTACACAACTTTATGCACTGGCAACGCCCAATTTTAACCGATTCTGGTGGTTTTCAAGTATTCAGTTTAGGCGAAATGCGCAAAATTACTGAAGCAGGAGTCACATTTAGTTCACCTGTTAACGGCTCTAAGGTGTTTTTAGACCCTGAAAAATCGATGCAAGTACAACGTGAACTTGGTTCTGATATTGTAATGATTTTCGACGAATGCACGCCTTATCCTGCTACAGAAACCCAAGCCCGTGAATCAATGGAATTATCATTGCGTTGGGCAAAACGTTCTAAACAGGCACATGGTGATAATCCATCCGCATTGTTTGGTATTGTGCAAGGTGGGATGTATGAATCATTACGCCGTATTTCATTGGATGGCTTAATCGATATTGGTTTTGATGGCTATGCGATTGGTGGCTTGTCTGTCGGTGAACCAAAAGATGAAATGTGGAAAGTATTAGATTGCCTTAGCCCGCATTTACCCAAAGATAAACCACGTTATTTAATGGGTGTTGGAACACCTGCTGACATTGTGGAAGCGGTGCGCCGTGGTGTTGATATGTTTGATTGTGTGATGCCAACCCGAAATGCACGTAACGGTCATTTATTTACTTCTGAAGGCGTAATCCGAATTCGCAACAGCCAACATCGTTATGATACAAATCCTTTAGACCCCAATTGTGAATGTTATACTTGCCAAAATTACAGTCGTGCCTATTTGCATCATTTGGATAAAACCAAAGAAATTTTAGGCGCACATTTGAATACAGTGCACAATTTACATTACTATCAAAAATTGATGCGGGATTTGCGACAAGCGATTGAGCAACAACAGCTAGATGAATTTGTCCAAGCCTTTTATCAGGCAACTAGTAAACAGTAGAACATCAATGGCATTAATTAAATGTATCAGTTGTAAAGCAAAGATTTCAAACAAAGCAACTCATTGCCCTAAATGTGGTAATCCGCAGTTTGTGATTTGTGAAGAGTGCCAAAACGAGGTCTCTATTTATCAAAAAGGCGCGTGCCATGAATGTGG
>JAYQWJ020000125.1:0-3776 GCA_035829175.2 Candidatus Albibeggiatoa psychrophila | reverse complement strand
TTCACCGTTGTTAGTGATAATAGGTTGGTAGAGTATACCGCTTGTATCACCTTCATAGACTTTGGTTGGAGTCCATTGGGTTTTAACTGTGAACTTCGGCGCACTTGGTTTGAGGTAGACTGTTGCATGTTTAGTGTTGCTACTTACTTTGAAAGTTTTCGCTTCGTAAACATAGTCTAACGCTGTCAAGAGGCTTGCAGTGTATTCCCCTTCAAACAATTCAGGCACGTTGATTTGACCATTTGCATCTGTCATGTAGGTTTCAGTTGCAATGCTTTCACCGCTTACTTCAATTGTGGTGTCTGCTAAGCCTTGTCCTGCTTTGTCTAACACTGTAATGGTGGCTTGGAAGTCGCCAACAACAGGTTCAGGCAGTGGGTCTGGCACTACAATATCATCATCGTCTTCTGTCAGAACAGATAAGTTAGCTTCGCAGCCATCGCCATCTTCAACGATTGTGCATTGTTGTTCTGCGACAACACGACCGTCCATTGTAGCAATCACTGGATATGTACCTGCTGTTAAGCCGATTCTCGCCCAGTAGCCTGTGCTGTCTAAGCTCACCGCTTGACCATTGAATGTCACTGTTACATTATCAACTACGTCGCCGTTTTGGTCGGTTACTGTACCGTAGGCTGCGTATTTGCCGAATGTGTCAGCGTCATTTGCATTGGCTTTCAGTGTTACTGCACAATTTTGACCTTCTGCAACGGTGCAAGTTTGTGATTCAAATATGTAGCCTGCTTTAGTTGCTGTGATGGTGTAGTTACCTTGATGAATATCTACAATAGTCCAATAACCTGAATTATCTGTAGTTACGGTTTTATCGCCCGCTTGTACAGTTGCATTTGCTACAGGTTTACCTTGTGCTGTTGTGAGACGACCACTAATGTTATAAGCACCCGTTGTTATCTCTGGAGTGCCTTTGATAATTTCATCTTCTGAAATCACCTTACCATGCTCTTCAATAACAGGTTCTTCCACATCAGTTAAGGTCATTTGCCCTTTTTGCTTGGTAATAGTACGTTCAAGCACAGATGTTTCAAAATTACGATTAAATTCGTCGTAAAAGTCTGTTCTACCTATTACTAAAGCGGAGCTTTTCACAGTAGTCTCTGCTTTTAAGTACACTTTTAGTTTGACAAATTCACC
Organism: Candidatus Albibeggiatoa psychrophila; assembly: GCA_035829175.2. Lineage (GTDB taxonomy): Bacteria > Pseudomonadota > Gammaproteobacteria > Beggiatoales > Beggiatoaceae > Albibeggiatoa > Albibeggiatoa psychrophila. Next base: position 2,624 of record JAYQWJ020000125.1, on the reverse strand, counting down.
ACTACCTTCAATTGGAGTTTCTGTCATAATACTAATGCGTACCAACCCTTCTTGGTCATCGTAATTAACACGCACGTTACCTTTATCTGAAGTTAAACCAGAGTTATAAACTTTGATTTTTTCAACCACATTTTTGTTGTAACCCACAGATAAATTTGCAGCAGTTAGTTCACTGATACCTTCAGCAAGTAAAGGTATTTCAATAATGGAGTCAGTAGTTGCCTCAAACTGCCCAATACTTAGAGTAAGAGTGTCATCTCTGCTATCTCTCAATTTTCTACGCATATTGTCAGTTGATGGCAGAAGGTTATCTAACCAAGTATCATTATTAATGTAATACCTAATTATCCGTGCATCAGTAGCATCAATTTTGCCATCACCATTGAAATCACTGGCACTTAACATCTTATCCATTATCTCAGCTGAATACTGTTTAGAACCCATACCAATTTTAATGGCCTCATCAACATCTCGGTTTGTAATTCTACCGTCTCCATTAGTATCTCCTTTAGAGTAAGGTTCTTGGATATAGAAATGAGCAGTGCCTTTAACTTCTTTATCACCATTTCTTACGAGTCTTCTGCGGTCTTGTCTGTAATAAGTCCCACCTCGTAAGCTAATAGATTCAATAGGACCATCTTCATCAGCAATCGCTATACACTCTCCAAATCTATCCTTATTATCAATACCATGACTACCTTCTTTGTAAACAAACCATGAAATAGGAGTTTGTGCAACAGAAGTATCATCTGCAATTTTAAAGGCAATTCTCATAAGCGTTCCACCTTGAGCACTTAAAGTATCATGGTTTTCTGCTTGTTCTGGATTAAAATTCTCTATTGAAACTGTGATGATGCTCAATTTAACTTCATTTTCATCTTCATCTTCCACAGCAACGGCATCAGGATATATTTGAGGCACAAAACTACCGTAATTACCAAGAAATGAAGTACTAATAATGCCTTTCTCAAAACCTTTATTTACGTATGCAGTTTCATCAACAGAAATAACATCATTGTTATAGCTGAAACAAAAATTAGAAGAGCCTATTACTAAATCACCACCATTAGGCATATTTATTTTTGCTTCGCCAGACTCAGTGCCATAAGTATCTTCAATTTCAAAAACTACAGTACCATGCTTAACACATGATTTTTCTTTTGAATAAATAGACCGTGCAACTTCACCTTTACCATATCCAGCATCACCATCATTATCTAGTGCGACCACCTTATAACAATAATAACCGTCTCCATCTGCTTCATTCCAAAGCTGAAGTTCATCATTATCCTCATAATTGAAGGTACTATTGCTTACAGTGTTAACAACAACGGCTGAGGCAAAAGAGGGTTCACTTAGGTTTTTAGGGTCTGCCTTTACTCGTAAAATTTGGTATTCATCAACGCCGCTAAGGGCTTTACCTTCACCCCATTTAAGCATAGTAAATTCTTTACCAGAATTAGCCTTTAACTCAAAATCAGGAATACCAGCTTTATCTGTTTTAAAGCTCATACGGTCAGATTCAGTTTTCCCACCTTTTCCGTCATCAGCAACGACCCACCAATCATAACTAGTATCAACTTCTAATTTATTTAAGTCAGCTAGTTGAGTGGTATCTGTTGTTTCATAGGAAACAGAGCCAGTAGTTCCCTGTTCTTGAACATTAACATAATAAGTCAACGCATCACTGTCAGCATCAGCACTAGGATTCCATTGAAACTTAACTTCTTCGGTGGTTTTTACTAATGTATCATTTACAACTTCAACACCATCATTAAGTAAAGTTAGTCCTTCTGGTTTACTTGGTAAACTGTTTTGTTTGATTTTTGCTGTCCACGTTGCACCATTACCTTTTGTAGTATTGCCATAACTATCTTTAGCACGAACTTCCCAATGATAAGAAGGTACGTTACTTTGGATATTAGCGGCAGCAATAGTACAACCAGCAGTTACTTGTTGTTGAGTAAGATTAGAACAATGAGCAACAGGTATAGTTAGATCATTAAAATACACATCATAAGTAATGGTATCACCGTCTGGGTCTGAGGTCTGCTCCCATTTTAGTACCAAATCATCTTCTGGAGAGATTTCATCTGTTCCAGTAGGGTAGATAGGGTCAAATGATAAGGGAGAGCGATTTTCTAAGGTATATAGCAATAATGGAGGTGCTTTATTATCAATAATATTCACACCGTCACTAGCTTCAACAACTAAACGGCAACCTTGTTCAAAATCAAGTTGAGATGCTTGGATATTACACAGTGCTTCTGAGCCACTATAAACATCAATATTGTTGCTACCACAAATAAGATTGACTTTGTATTGAACAGTATCATCAACTTTATCAACATTATCTGTACTCGGTGTCCAAGTGATTGCGACATCTTTTGTTGAATCTATTGCATCAGTTGAAACATCCAACCCATCTTGCTTAAATGTAAAACTATTATTATCAAGTGGTGAAGGTGGTAGATTTACCAATGTTGTAAACATAGAAGTTTGCTTAACGTCTCCACCAATGCCATCATTAACAATGATTTCCCATTGATAGGTTTCACCGTAATTAAGTAAGTTAGGCAACGTACATTTTCTCACACCATTTCCATCTTCTTGGCAAGTTGCAT
>JAYQWJ020000124.1:0-2951 GCA_035829175.2 Candidatus Albibeggiatoa psychrophila | reverse complement strand
GCTTTAATCCAAGGCATCATGCTACGCAATTTTGTGCCGACTTCTTCAATTGGATGCTCTTCAGCAATACGACGTTTTGCTTTCAAAGTTGCCGCATTGGCTTGGTTTTCGGCGATAAATTCACGCGCAAACTCACCATTTTGAATCTCTTTCAGAATCTTCGCCATTTCAGCTTTGGTTTCAGCCGTAATGATACGAGGACCGCGAGTTAAATCACCGTATTCCGCAGTGTTAGAAATCGAATAACGCATGTTAGCAATACCGCCTTCATACATCAAATCAACGATTAATTTCAATTCATGCAAACATTCAAAGTAAGCCATTTCAGGTGCATAACCCGCTTCTGTCAATGTTTCAAAACCCGCTTGAACCAATGCCGTTGCGCCACCACATAATACTGCTTGCTCACCGAATAAATCTGTTTCAGTTTCTTCACGGAATGAGGTTTCGATGATGCCCGCACGACCGCCACCGTTTGCACTTGCATAAGATAATGCGATGTCTTTTGCTTTACCAGACGCATCTTGATAAACCGCGATTAAGCTAGGTACACCACCACCTTGCGTATAAGTAGAACGTACTAAATGACCCGGGCCTTTTGGCGCAATCATGATAACGTCGATATCTTCATTTGGCTCAATTTGACCAAAGTGAATATTAAAACCATGCGCAAATGCTAACGCAGCCCCTTTTTTGATATTTGGGGCAATTTCTTCACGGTAAATGCGTTCTTGATGCTCGTCTGGTGCTAATATCATGATGACATCAGCTTCTTTTACTGCTTGCGCAATAGGCAAATGTTTTAAACCTGCTTTTTCTACTTTGTGTGCAGAAGCTGAGTGAGGACGTAAACCAACAACAACGTCAACCCCAGAGTCTTTTAAGTTGTTTGCATGAGCATGACCTTGAGAGCCATAACCAACAATTGCTACTTTTTTACTTTTGATTAATGAGAGGTCAGCGTCTTTGTCGTAATATATCTTCATGTACGTTCCTTTGTGTATTGTGCATCTCAGGTAAACAGTTAACTTTAACAGAAATAGAGGTTATATATCAACGATTCCGTGCCATTTTTTAGCATAATTATCTTAGTTATTTGCAAAACGTGCAGCACAACACCATACCGTAATTTGTTCCACACCCACTGCGCTCAATGCCTTACTGATTTCCTCAACCGTTGAACCCGTCGTTAACACATCATCTACCAACAATACGTGTTTCCATTCAGCAGGCCAGTGCTTTACCTCAAATGCGTCAATCAAATTAGTCAATCGTTGCTTACTGTTTAATCTAACTTGAGGTGTGGTATAGCGAATGCGCTGGCAATACGAATAATTCAAAGGCAACTTAAGCTGATTGCGCATCATTTTAGCCAATTCTAAAGATTGATTATAGCCACGTTCGCGTAATCGTTTGATATGCAAAGGCACGGGAATAATAACATCGGGTGTTTGTTCAAAATCAAGCTGTTGCGCCATTAATGAACCAAAAAAATGTAAAATTACAAAATTATTATGGAATTTGGCGTGTTGAATCAGGCGATTAACAGGATAAACATAATCAAAAACAGCATACGCATGATTAACATATTTAAAGGATTTGTTTGATTTTATAGCTATTTCTAAATAAGGTAATTCTTGTAAACACGCTGTACATAAGGGCTTAACAGCTAAATCGCCACATAAAAAACAAGTTTGTGGAAATGTATAATTGATTATGTTGGCAAGGAATTGCATGGTTTTCTTATCATTATTAATTAAAGCTCAGCAACGTTTTATGACAATATATAATCCGTTCTAAAACAAGCCTTTTTCTCATGTTTGGCGCAACTTCCAACGGGGTTGATTTTGCATATCAATGAGTTGGTATTTTAACAGCCATTGACGAGCATCTTCGGCATCTTGCTCAAACCATTTTTGAGTCGAACCCAAACGAAAACTATAACCCCACGCATCCATATCCGCCCATGCTTTTTGCTTAGTCACATTTGGCAGTTGCTCAGACAGTAAAATTTGCAAATAACATACGCCATTTTCTTCATCATAATCACCACCCGCATCAGTATGTAGCGCATTGCGTCGCTCAGTATCCATACAAATATAATGACAAGCCTCATGCAGTGCCGAATGCACAGGTGTATCTGCTCGCACATACAAACGATTTTCGACTAAGCCCGCTTCACTGTCACCCCAAAAACTGGCTTCGATTTGCTGTCCTGCCGCAACCCATATCACGCTCAAACCATAATGACTTAATAAATCCTGCAAAGACTCCAATCCCAGTTCAGCACAACTCAGCATCTCACTCATCTGTTTTAACTCTGTCTCAATTGATTTGTAGGATTGAAGGCATTTATCATCATTTAGAGCTTCTTCTCTGAAAATTGTCTAACTGCTTTTTTTAATAAACTGGGTTTCTTGTTATCTGAATAAATTTCTTGTTTTAGCAGATGTTTTTCACCATAACGGCTTTCAATAGAAAATGTCTTTATAGGGGTTACGGGCTGACATTTTTCACTACGACAAACCTCAATAAAAACGCCAAATTCACGTACAACTTCTTTGTAATAACGCAGTGCATGGGATAAGGAAATATTGTTCTCAGATAAATCAATTAAGGTTTGTTCTGAAACAACATATTGAAATTCTTTAATAAGCCAAAACGCGCCTAATGCCTGAGACCATTGTGCAGGAAAATAAACTCCCATGTGTAAATACTGGTCTTCATTCAATTGAGATAAATGTCCTGAAATAAAAGCCGCATTGGTAAATACATAGGGATTCCAAATTTCAATTTGAGCCTTATCTTGTGCAACCCGAGTCATTTCTTTAAACAGTCCATCCCAGCGTACATTGGTAACATGCTCTAAAAAATGTGATGTGAAAATATGGCTAACGCTTTGGTCTGGAAACGGTAATCCTGCTGAATTTAAATCAACCGAATAATCAACC
>JAYQWJ020000123.1:0-2726 GCA_035829175.2 Candidatus Albibeggiatoa psychrophila | reverse complement strand
GGCGAACCTTCTCACGGAATGCTCTGCTCTGCCAAAGAATTAGGCTTAGAAGATAATGTAGATGGTTTGATGTCACTTGCTAGCGATGCCCCCGTGGGTCAAGACATTCGTGACTATTTAAATCTAAATGACACCAGTATTGATATTGATATTACGCCCAACCGTGGCGATTGCCTCAGCATTGCAGGTTTTGCGCGTGAATTGGGTTTGCTAACACGTCAAGATGTTTCCGCCGTTGAAATTCCTCAAATCCCCGCTCAAATCAACGACACCTTACCCGTAGAAATCCTCAGCCCTGAAGCCAATCCGCGTTATGTGGGTCGTGTGATTAAAAACGTCAATGTCAAAGCAAAAACGCCATTATGGATGCAAGAAAAATTACGTCGCAGTGATATTCGCAGCATCAGCCCAGTGGTGGATATTACCAATTATGTGTTGTTGGAACTGGGTCAACCGATGCACGCTTTTGATTTAAATAAACTGTCTGGCGGCATTAAAGTACGGATGGCGCAAGCGGGTGAAAAATTGACTTTACTCGATGAGCAGGAAATTGAATTAGACGAAAACACCTTAGTCATTGCCGACCATCAAAAAGCCTTAGCTTTAGCAGGTGTAATGGGTGGTTTAGATTCTTCTGTCACAGACGATACGGTGGATATTTTCTTAGAAAGTGCGTTTTTCACTCCAAAAAATTTAGCGGGTTGTGCCAGACGTTATGGTTTACACACGGATTCCTCATTTCGTTTCGAGCGTGGTGTCGATTTCCAATTGCAACGCAAAGCGATAGAACGTGCCACCGCTTTATTATTAGACATCACAGGCGGTCAAGCAGGCGAAGTGATTGAAGTCGTCTCAGAAGCAGATTTACCATCAACTCCAAGCATCGAATTACGCAGCAGCCGAATCAAAAAAATATTAGGTCTCGGATTTCCAACAACGGAAGTCACTGACATTTTGCAGCGTTTAGGCATGAACATCACACAAAAGGGTGATAACTGGACAGTACAGCCACCCAGTTTCCGTTTTGACATGGCAATCGAAGTCGACTTAATCGAAGACATCGCGCGGATTCATGGTTATGACAATATCCCCAGTCGTCCACCGCAAGCCAGTTTAAACTTGAGTAAACAACCTGAGTTAAATATTCGTCAATTACAAGCGGCACTGACTCAAAATGGCTATCAAGAAGCGATTACATACAGTTTTGTTGATCCTGAGTTACAACAAAAAGTGAATCCAAAAGCGGGCGCAATTGCCTTAGCCAATCCGATTGCCAGCGATATGGCGGTGATGCGGACGAATTTATGGACAGGTTTATTACAAGCTTTACAATATAATCAAAAACGCCAACAATCCCGTATTCGTTTATTTGAAACAGGTTTACGCTTTATCAAAACGGGCGATGATTTATTACAACAGCCTTGTATTTCAGGTGTGGCTTGCGGTTCACGTTATCCAGAACAATGGGATGTTAAACACCAAGCGATTGATTTTTATGATGTCAAAGCCGATATTGAAGCTTTATTGCAATTAGCAGGGATTCCGTATCATTTTAAACCTGCTGAACACGAAGCCTTGCATCCCGGACAAACCGCCGCCATTTTCCAAAATGAAAAACAAATTGGTTTAGTTGGCGCGTTAAATCCTCAATTGATTACTGAATTAGATTTAATTGCCCCTGTATTTTTATTTGAATTACAATTAGATGATGTGCTGGCTAAGCAAGTGACGAAATTTTCAGCCATTTCTAAATACCCATCTGTACGTCGTGATTTATCTTTGCTTATTTCTCAACAAGTTACGTGGAAAAATTTATTAGATTGCGTGTGGAAAAATGCGCCAGAAATCCTAATTGATGCCCAATTATTTGACGTATATGAGGGCAAAGGTATAGAATTAGGCAAAAAAAGTTTAGCAATGGGCTTGATTTTTCAGGCATTTTCGCGCAATCTAACCGAGTCGGAAGTTGATGAAGTAATTTCGAAATTACTCGTGACCTTTGAAGATCGATTGAATGCTGAACTAAGGAAGTAAAAATGGCACTAACAAAAGCTGCAATGGCAGAGAAATTATTTGCAGAATTGGGCTTAAATAAGCGCGAAGCCAAAGAAATGGTGGATATGTTCTTTGAAGAAGTTCGCTGTGCGTTAGAAAAAGGTGATCAAGTTAAATTATCAGGTTTTGGTAATTTTGACTTGCGCGTAAAAAATGAACGTCCGGGGCGTAACCCTAAGACAGGCGAAGAAATACCTATTAGTGCAAGACGTGTAGTTACTTTTAAACCTGGTCAAAAACTAAGAGCGCGAGTAGAAGGATATGCTGGATCCGTCGAGCAATAATGAGCTACCTGCCATCCCCGCTAAACGTTATTTTACGATAGGGGAAGTCAGTGAGTTATGTGCGGTTAAACCTCACGTATTACGTTACTGGGAACAGGAATTTACCCAACTGAAGCCCATTAAACGTAGAGGAAATCGTCGCTACTATCAACGAGAGGATGTGGTTTTGATTCGTCAAATTCGCAGTCTGTTGTATGAGCACGGCTTTACTATCGGTGGTGCAAAACATCGTTTAGAAGAGGATGCAGAAGCAAATATGCCAGACAACCAGCAACTGATTCCACAACTTGTAAGAGAGCTAGAAGAAGTTCTACATATTTTGGAAGAAGTGTAAAACATAAAAAGGGTGGTAAGGTCGTGGGTAGGCTTTATCGCCTTTTTGTGTCT
>JAYQWJ020000122.1:0-3031 GCA_035829175.2 Candidatus Albibeggiatoa psychrophila | reverse complement strand
GGCTAAGTTTACGTAAACGTTGAATCGATTGTAATTGTGCCATTGCTTCAGCCAATTCGGCTTGGGCTTTTGCATAATCAAGATCAGTTTGCTTGTCAGCCAACATTTTTTCAGCGCGTTGTTTCGCTTCTAATGCTGCTGCTTCATCAATATCATGAGCACGGATTGCTGTATCCGCTAAAATGGTTACAGTGTGTGGTTGTACTTCTAACATTCCACCTGAAACATAAAATGCCTCTTCTTCACCGTTTTCTTTCATTACCCGTACTTCACCCGGTTTCATTGGGCTTAGCAACGGTGCATGATGAGGCATAATACCAACATCACCCATCCGAGCAGGAATGATTACCATCTCAGCAAGACCCGAGTAAATCTCAGCTTCTGCACTCACGACATCTACGTGAATTGTCATTGTCATAAGATGTGACTCCCTTGTTGGGATACTGAGAATTTTAGGAATGGCAGCCCTAGATTTTAAAATAACATATTGCCCGCTATTTTGCAGAACTGCCAATCCTATTTTATTGCTCAGTCATCCCAGTGAAAACTATTTCTTCATTGATGCTGCTTTTTCTACAGCTTCATCAATTGAACCGACCATGTAGAACGCTTGTTCTGGTAAGTGGTCATATTCACCATTTACAATAGCTTTAAAGCCAGAAATAGTGTCTTTCAAAGAGACGTATTTACCTGGAGAACCTGTGAATACTTCAGCAACGAAGAACGGTTGAGATAAGAAACGTTGGATTTTACGTGCACGAGAAACAGTTAATCTATCTTCTTCAGATAATTCATCCATACCCAAAATTGCAATAATATCTTTCAATTCTTTATAACGTTGTAATACGCCTTGAACTGAACGTGCTGTGTCATAATGGTCTTGACCAACAACCAATGGGTCTAACTGACGACTTGTTGAATCTAATGGATCAACCGCTGGATAAATACCTAATTCTGCGATTTGACGAGACAATACAACCGTTGCGTCTAAGTGAGCAAATGTTGTTGCTGGTGATGGATCAGTTAAATCATCCGCAGGGACATATACCGCTTGGATTGAGGTAATTGAACCTGTTTTAGTTGAGGTAATACGTTCTTGTAACGCGCCCATTTCTTCCGCAAGTGTAGGCTGATAACCTACCGCAGATGGCATACGACCTAATAATGCTGATACCTCAGTACCCGCCAATGTGTAACGATAAATATTATCGATGAATAATAATACGTCACGACCTTCATCACGGAAGTATTCCGCCATCGTCAAGCCTGATAATGCAACACGTAAACGGTTACCAGGAGGCTCATTCATTTGACCATATACTAAGGATACTTTACCTAATACATCAGAATCTTTCATTTCGTGGTAGAAATCGTTACCTTCACGAGTCCGTTCACCAACACCTGCGAATACCGAGTAACCACTATGTTCAATCGCGATGTTACGAATCAATTCCATCATGTTAACGGTTTTACCAACACCCGCACCGCCGAATAAACCGACTTTACCACCCTTAGCAAATGGGCAAACCAAGTCGATTACTTTAATACCTGTTTCTAATAATTCATTAGATGCAGATAATTCATCAAATGCAGGTGCTTTACGGTGAATTGACCAGCGTACTTCTTCGCCAATCTCGCCTGCTTCATCAATAGGATTACCTAAAACATCCATGATACGACCTAAGGTTTTTTGACCTACAGGCATTTGAATTGGTTGACCTGTATTGCTAACCGCAGTATCACGCTTCATACCATCAGTTGTACCCATTGCAATGGTACGTACAACGCCGTCACCTAATTGTTGTTGCACTTCTAACGTCAAACCATGTTCGTCTACTAATAAAGCATCATAGACCTTAGGCATCGTTTCGCGTGGAAATTTTACATCCACGACTGCGCCAATGATTTGAACAATTTTGCCTGAACTCATCACTCGTTCCTCTTGCAAATTTAAAATTTATCTAATAACTAAAATCTGATTAAACGGCTGCTGCACCCGCGACGATTTCGGAAATTTCTTGTGTAATCGCAGCTTGACGAGCTTTATTGTAAACCAATTGTAATTCATCAATGAGATCACCAGCATTGTCAGAAGCACTTTTCATTGCAACCATACGTGCAGCTTGTTCACAAGCAATATTTTCAACCACGCCTTGATATACCAATGATTCAACATAACGCATTAATAAGCCATCAAGCACTTCTTCCGCAGAAGGCTCATATAAGTAGTCCCAAGAATGTTGCTGTAAGTTTTTAGCTTCTTCATCTGCCTTAATCGGCACTAATTGATGTACACGACGATCTTGAGTCATTGTATTCACAAAATGATTGTAAACTAAATGAATTTGGTCAATTTTTCCATCGCTGTAGTCATCTAACATGACTTTCACTAAACCAATTAAATCTTCTAACTGAGGCGCATCACCTAAATGCGTTGCTTGCGCAACGATGTTGCCGCCAATACGTCTGAAGAAACCACTGGCTTTAGTACCAATTGTGCAAAGATCAATTTCAACACCTGCATCATCCCATTGTTTCAATTGGGTTAACGCTGTTTTGAAAATGTTTGTATTTAAGCCGCCACAAAGACCTTTATCGGAAGACACAACAATCACACCAACGCGTTTAACTTCACGGTGTTGCATGTATTCATGGTGGTATTCAGGATGAGCTTGTGAAAGGTGATTGATTACTTTACCAATTTTTTCAGAATAAGGGCGAGACTTACGCATTCTGTCTTGCGCCTTACGCATTTTACTGGCTGCGACCATTTCCATCGCTTTAGTAATTTTCCGCGTATTTTTAATACTCGCAATTTTGCCACGAATCTCTTTTGCACCAGCCATAAATGAGTCCTAAAAAGTTTGGGAATTTTAGTTTGATTCTTTAAGTATTATTTTTTTAAATATCTATATATTTAATATTACATGCCTACTGCTTTTTTTATTTGTGTTGGTAAAACCACGATAAAATAGTCATCTAAACTGGCTTCACCTTGAATACGGACAACTTGACGCATTAAATATAATTC
>JAYQWJ020000121.1:0-2255 GCA_035829175.2 Candidatus Albibeggiatoa psychrophila | reverse complement strand
CTAAAGGAGTGCAAGATTTATCTTGCTTGGGCAAAACTAGTTTTGCACTCCTGCGAGCCTAGCGTTGATAGCACCGCTATTTCTGAAACGCCTAACTCAACGGCTCAACTGACAAACGATTTTTCAAAATATCTTTATATTCATCAGGATTTTTGACTTGCGTCATTTCACCTTCGCGCGGGAATAATTTATCTTGCAAACGTGATAGCCAAAACCGTAACGCGGCGGCTCGCAACATTACAGGCCAAGCTTCACGCTCAGCTTGGGTTAATGCGCGATGTTTTGTATAACTATCCAATAATAATTTGACTCGACTACGATCTAAACTGCCATCTTCCAAAGTGCACCACGCATTGACTGTGACGGCTAAATCAAATAAAAAACTGTCATTACAAGCATAATAAAAATCTAAAATCCCGCTTAATTTATCACCTTGAAATAAGGCATTATCACAAAATAAATCAGCATGAGTGACACCGCTGGGCAAATCTAAATCTTTATAATTCAACTGAAAATTTAGCTCGCTTTGCAATAATTCAGCATCTTCTGATGACAATAAAGGCATGACCTGTTGACTGGTTTTTTGCCACCATTTTAAGCCCCGTCCATTTTCACGAAAATAACTAAAATCCGAGCTAATAGCATGAAATTGCCCCAAAGCGCAGCCGATTTCGCAGCATTGGATGAAATTTGGCACAATCACACTTTTGCCTGCCAAACGGCGTACAAATGCAGCAGGCTTAGCATTTAATTCACGTAAATAATGCTGTTGCTTATCTGCAAGAGGATGTGCGCTGGGAATCTCATGCTCTGCTAAATATGCCATGAGTTCTAGGAAAAAAGGTAATTCATCTGCGGTATATTGCTCAAATAGCGTGAGGACAAACTCGCCTTCTGTGGTAGTGACAAAATAGTTGGTATTCTCGATACCGTCACTAATACCTTTAAAATCAACCAATTTGCCGAGGTTGTACTGAGTTAAAAAGGTTTCTAACTCAGCTTCGGAGACAACAGTATAAACAGACATTCAAAACTCTATCAGTGAAAATAGGACACCGATAAAGTTTAATCAATATTGCCCTAAGAAGCTACCAACTAAACAAAATCCATTGCGGTAATTGTGCATTTGGGTCAATGGCAAACCGACTGGTTTCTAATTGACCATCACCATCATTGTCGACTAAATAGTAAGCAGGACCAAAATCAGGAGTCACTTTGACCATTTTCAAGATGCCATTCACACGATATTCTTCAACGGTATCATGCTCATGCCGAATAATCGTGACTTGTGGTTCAAGTTCAGCTTGTTCAAGCAACTCTTGATCGGTAGGTTGATTAGCTTCCATATTTGCGTTTGAGGACGCAGGGGCTTCCGTAATCGTTGGTGGAGGCGGTATTTCGTTAAATGCCATTGCTGAAAAATGTGAAAATAAGCCAAGTAAAATCAGTCCATACCCGCGCATAATAGATTCCTTTTCAAATGAATAACGCTACAAATGAGCTAAATCACGACTCCAAGCAGTATCAGTATCGTGGGTTTCATAATGATTAAATATAGCTTCTAAAACCAATTTTGGATCATCTATCATCACAAATAAATCCAAATCTTCAGAATTAATGGTGTGATTTGGAATTAAAGTATCTTTAAACCATTGAATTAAACCCTGCCAATATGAACTTTGTACCAAAATAATCGGTAAGCGTGGAATTTTTTTTGTTTGTACCAAAGTGAGAATTTCCATTAACTCATCCAATGTACCAAACCCACCGGGTAAAACCACATAAGCTGAGGCATATTTAACAAACATCACTTTACGCGCGAAAAAATGGCGAAAATGTAAACTGACATCTTGATAAGGATTGGGTTTTTCATTTGCTAAATTAATATTCAAACCAATACTCAATGAACTGCCTTCATACGCACCCTTATTCGCCGCTTGCATAATACCCGGACCGCCACCACTGACCACCGAAAAGCCTGCATTAGATAGATCATGAGCAATACGTTCTGCTAGTAAACTATAAGGATGATCGGCTGCAAAGCGTGCTGAGCCAAAAATACTGACCGAAGGCGACACATTCACCAAGCGTTCAAATCCTTCCACAAATTCCGCCATGATTTGAAAAACCCGCCATGATTCATGCTGGAATAAATCTTTATCGATAGGGCGAATAATCGCGGAGGGTAATTTATTATTGTTAGTCATAAACGTTCCTTATTCAGTCACAAAATCAAATAGCAAACTACGATGAAT
>JAYQWJ020000120.1:0-4573 GCA_035829175.2 Candidatus Albibeggiatoa psychrophila | reverse complement strand
TAAAACAATTCACCGCCAAAGACAGAAAACTAAATGCAATAATACCCGCATAATTCGCTGCTAAATCAATTAAATCAAATGAACGGTTTACTTGAAAATATTGAGAAAATTCTTCTAATGTAATCACAATCGCGACAAACACACTGCCTTTTAAAATTGGCCATGTTCCAATATGCCACGCGCGACATTGCAGCGAATAATTCACCATAAAGGCAAGACCGCCAATCAATAAAAAATGAATGATTTTATCACTATAAGGAATTTTATGTAATTGGGATGAAATGGGCGATAACATCCCAAAATTAGCCAACATGATAATGGTGAGAATCAACAATCCATAAAGCACAGTCACTCGAGTATTCATAAAAAACCTTTATTGTTTAGACTGTTGTTCTGTTGCTTGACGAATCGCTGCCTCATCACAAATCCCATCAATGTCTAGCTTAATGTAATTTGAATTGACCCAACCTTTTACATCGTCATCATGTTCTAAATAAACCCACCACGAATTATCTTGCAAACGTGATTTTCGCGTATAAGAAACACAAAGTGTACCCCTCGGTATCACACCCAAACGTTTATGCGTCGAACCCGGGAACTCGCGTACCACTAAACCGCCATCTTTATCGTTAGTGGGAATATTGATAATATCAACATATAAAGGTAAATCCAATTCATCTCTAACACTTTGCTTATCAATCATTTCTTTAACAACATCAGGTTCAAAATGCTGGAGTTTATTCAGAATTCGCTGATTATTCATCCACCGCTTTTGTTCTTCAACTAATTCTTTTTCCAAATCAATATTAAGCTGACCTAAAGTATCTTGCTCTTCCACTAAAAGTTGTTTTGCAGCTTGAGCGGCTAAGGCTGTCTTTTCAAGTTCACGATTTTGATTGATAAAAGCAATACCTAAACCAATAAGCAATAACAATAAAATGAAGCTTCCAAGCGCAGCAAAAGAACATAAACTCCGCGCCCACAATGAAGGTCGTGTAATGCCCATGGTTTGTAGATGTTCTGGCATTTGTATCGATAATGGCGGTTCTGCTACCAAACGGTCACGCCATTGCGAAACGGTGCGCGGTCGTCGATCTTCATTCAATTCTAAAGCCCAATCAATCGCGCTAAGTAAACTACGTCGATAACGTCCTTTGCCAATCGAAGCGGCTGACTGCATCGGGTCTTTCATCACGCGCCGAGTCGCTGGAGGGGGTGCTTCTCCGCTCACAGCAAAATACATCACCGCCCCTAAAGCATAAATATCTGTCCAAGGCCCTTGCTCATCTGCTTCATTGTCATATTGTTCTAACGGCGCATATCCGGGGCTTACGATACTGGTGACACTGCGACTGATTTGACCAATCGCATAACGCGCTGAGCCGAAATCAAGCAGCACAGGGGTATTGTCTTCGCGGATGTAAATATTATTGGGTTTAATATCGCGGTGCAGAAAACCTGCTTCATGAATTTGGTCTAAACCATCCAATAATGGCAGAACCAAAGATAATAATTCTTCTTCTGGAATAATACCGCGTTTTAAGCGTTCAGTTAGACATGCGCCTTCTTGATATTCCATCACCATGTAGGCAGTACCATTCTCCTGAAAGAAACGTAGTACGCTGACGATGTTGGGATGTGAAAAACGTGCAAGCACTCTTGCTTCATCAGTGAAACATTTTAAACCCCAATGGAAAGATTCTGCATCGGAGCTTGATTTGACATAAACAGTGCTTACGCCTTCACGGATTGCAAAGTCGCTGGGTAAATATTCTTTAATTGCAACATATTGCTCTAAATTGGTGTCGGTTGCTAAATAGGTAATGCCAAAGCCGCCCGGCTTACCGAGAATAGATTCAATTCGGTATTCATTTAATTGAAAGCCTTTAGGGAGACTGTTGCGGTGCTCTAAATCGTCCAAGGCAGGTAAAATCCCTATGCTTTAGTGATGGTTATAAATGGCTACTACATTTTGATTACAAAGTATAGTACGGTCAATCCATTTCTGTTGCTTTATTTTACCTAAGAATGCAGTCAGGATAAATCTATGTTTGCAATATTTATTAAAATTGGGCTAAATAATTGACAGGAAATAACCCATATCAAACGGGATAGTGGCGCAAGTAATCAAAAATTTTCTTTGAAAAACATCAATTAAAATGACACAATGTCAACTTGAATAAGCTGTAGGCTTGGGGGCATTATGTTAATTAGTGTTGGCGTTTTAACGGGAACTTATGTTGGGTATCGGGTGTATGAATTTATCCAATCCAGACAACCCAAAACACGTCCAATTAATGAAGCGGCGGCAATTAAACAAGACGCTAAAAAAGATTTGAAATCACTTGATTTGACTCAAAAAGAAGCAGATCGTTTTTATAATTTAAGCTTGACTAGCATGGGTTTGTCTGTTGTCAGTCTGTTTTTGCCCGCTGCCACCATCATCAATATTGGTGTGATTAGTTATCTCAATATTCCCGTGTTTAAACGTACTGAGAAATTGTTATTTGAACATGGAAAATTGGGCAATGATGCGTTATTGCTAATATTTACCATTGCAGGTGTCGCCTTAAATCAATTTTTTGCAGTCGCTTTAACTTTCTGGTTTTATTATTTTGGTAGTCGTGTAATTGCGAATATTAACGACTATTCAAAAAACACATTTATCCGCTCGTTCAACTATATACCGCCAACGATTTGGGTTTTACGTCAAGGTTTAGAGGTTGAAATTCCTACCGCGTATGTGAGTCAAGGCGATGTGGTGATTATTAATCGTGGCGATGTGATTGCGGTTGATGGCTTTATTGTCCATGGTGAAGCGGTGGTCGACCAACGTGTGGTGACAGGTCAAGATCAGCCATTGACTCGCCAAATCGGTCAACAAGTGGTTGCAGGCACTCGAGTGATACAAGGCACAATTCATGTGCGAGCCGACCGTGTAGGCAAAGATAGAACTTTGATGCAAATTGCAGAGTTAGTCAGCCAAGATGCGCAAAATCGGCTACAAGATACGCAATTACGCGGTGATAAATGGGCGGATCAAATCGCAGTGGCATTTTTAAGTTTATATGGTTTAGCGATCTTAACTGTAGGTCCTTATCGTGGATTGGTGGTATTAACGGGAAAATTTGGTAATCGCTTACGTGCCGTGACACCGTTGGGCACATTGAGTTTTATTGAAATTGCCCATTATAAAGGCATCTTAGTGAAAGAAGGCACTGCCTTAGAAGATATGCGTAATGTGGATACGGTTGTCGTCGATATGGTCAGTTTTATCCAATTTATCGATATTAAACAAGTTATTACTGAAGGCGGTCATAATCAAGAACAAATATTGGGTTATGCGGCACTCGCAGGTCAAGGCATTACGTCCCCCGCGATCCAATTTATTAAAGAAATGATTCAACAACGTGGTTTGGTTGCGCCTGACATTAATGATGCAATTTATCATACTCGACATGGACTTGTTATCCAATGGGCAGAAAATGAGTTAATTATTGGCAACTTGACGGCAATCAAACAGGAAAAAATCAGCTTATCTCGTACCGCTCATCAATTGGTTTATCATTGTAAAATGCCGAATTATGCGCTTGTATTTATAGCTTTAAATGGCAAGATGATTGGGGCAATTGAGCTTGAAGCCCAACTTGATATACAAGGCGAAGAATTTACTAAAAACTTAATGCACTTGAAGCAATTAGTGCTGGTTTCTGAAGAAGGTGAAGCAATCACTCAACATGTCAGTCGCCGTTATGAGATTGAAGATTATTTTTATGATGCGACTTTAACCGATAAAGCCAATGTTGTAGAAGACTTACAGCAAAAAGGTCAAAAAGTGTGTTACGTCGGCGATGGCTTAAGAGATACTGATGCGATGCAAGCGGCTTATATTTCAACTTCGGTGCGTAATATTACAACGGTGATGCACGATAAAGCACAAATTATGTTAATGGATAGTCGAATTGAACAATTCCCGCAATTATTTGATTTATCAGAACGTTTATCGAAGAATTTATTTACTTCATTGGTTTTAACAATCAGCCCTACCGTGATTAGCATACTTGGCGGGTTCTTTTTTACGTTGACTGTGACAGCCGCGATGTTGATTAAAATGTTGGCATTTGGTTTGGCAATTGGTAATGCGTCTTTGCCGTTGTTAATGATTCCGTTAGAAGAAATTATGAAGCAACAAGAAAAGCATAAAGAAAATCAATAATCTCTTTTTATCACATTTAGAAAATCTAAACGCTGATACTCAAGCTTTGTGGAATTAGATAAAACAATGATTATCGGTATTGGTATAGACATTAGTAGCCAGATTCGCATTCAAAACAGTGTGGACAAGTTGGGCGATAAATTTTTGCAGCGCATTTTGACTGATGAAGAAATCATATTGTGTCAGCGTTATCGTTCACCTGTCGCACGTTATGCGGGACGTTTTTCTGTGAAAGAAGCATTTATGAAGGCCATTGGTACGGGTATGTATAAAGTGGGCTTTCATGATATTGAAGTCTTCAACCAAGAAAGTGGCGCACCTTATATCAAAACATCGGGTCGCGCTCAACAAATTTTA
>JAYQWJ020000119.1:0-2162 GCA_035829175.2 Candidatus Albibeggiatoa psychrophila | reverse complement strand
AAAATACAATACTGCCACTTGCCTTTTAACCTAAACTATTTCATGCTGTGAAGCTTAAGTATGCAATGACCAAAGGACGGTTTATAATGACAACAAGCTACACAACTTCCGATATTCATAATATAGCCTTGGTTGGTCAAAATGGCTCGGGCAAAACGACGTTAGCGGAAGCCTTATTGACCCAAGCAGGCATTATCACCTATACGGGTACGGTAGAAAACGGCAATACTTGTAGTGATTACGATAATTTAGAAAAAAAACACCAACATTCTTTAAGCGCATCAATCCTCAGTTTCGACCACGATAATAAACATTTCAACCTGATTGACACACCGGGAATGCCTGATTTTATTGGTCATGCCATGAGCGTATTTCCTGCGGTTGAAACCATTGCCACCGTGATTAATGCCCAATCTGGTATTGAGATGGTGACGCAACGTTTATTTCAAAAAGCGGTGAAACGTAATTCATGCCGCATGATTATTATTAACAAAATTGATGTGCCTGATGTAGATTTGCCACAATTGGTCACTGAAATAAAAGAAACCTTTGGCAAACAATGTTTATTAATGAACTTGCCTGCTGAAAATGGTACAAAAGTGGTTGACTGCTTTTTTAATCCTGAAGGTGAATCCGATTTTGGCTCAGTTGCAGAAGCCCATACTCGCATCATTGACCAAGTGGTTGAAGTTGATGAAGCATTGATGGAAGTATATTTAGAACAAGGGCAAGCATTAAAACCAGAACAATTACACGACCCATTTGAAAAAGCATTGCGTGAAGGACATTTAGTGCCAATTTGTTTTGTTTCAGCTCGCACTGGCGCGGGAATTCCTGAATTAATGACTATTTTTGATCGCTTATTACCGAATCCATTGGAAGGCAATCCACGTCCATTCTTGATTGGTGAAGGTGATGCAGAGCAAGCATTCTTAGTTGAACCTGATATTGAAAAACATTCTGTGGCACATGTTTTCAAAATTGCGGCTGATCCTTATGTTGGCAAACTGAGCGTATTCCGTGTACATCAAGGTATCGTGAGCAAAGACAATCAATTATTTGTTGGCGATGGGCGCAAACCGTTTAAAGTTTCTCATTTATTCCAATTGCAAGGCAAAACCCAAATTGAAGTCGAGCGTGCGATTCCGGGCGATATTTGTGCCGTTGCAAAAGTGGACACGATTCATCATGATGCGGTGTTGCATGATTCACATGATGAAGATTACATTCATCTAAAATCATTGAAATTTCCAGAACCGATGTTTGGTCGAGCGATCGTAATTAAACGTCAAGGCGATGAGCAAAAAGTAAATACTGCGTTACAAAGATTAGAAGAAGAAGACCCTTGTTTGCGTTTGGAGCATCATGCGAGTTTAAATGAGACCGTGTTATTTGGTTTAGGTGAATTGCATTTGCGGATTGCGTTGGAAAAATTGCAAGCATATTATAATGTTGAAGTGGATACCGAACTACCTAAAATCCCTTATCGTGAAACCATTGCACAAGCGGCAGAAGGTCATTATCGACATAAAAAACAAAGCGGCGGTGCGGGACAATTTGGTGAAGTCTTTTTGCGGATTCGACCTTTAGAACACGGCGCAGGATTTGAGTTTGTCAATAATGTGGTGGGCGGTGCGATTCCGGGGCAATTTATCCCAGCGGTTGAAAAAGGGGTGCGACAGGTTTTAGATACGGGCGCGATTGCAGGTTTTCCAATCCACGATATTGAAGTCACGGTTTATGATGGCAAACACCATCCTGTTGATTCTAAAGAAATTGCGTTTTCATCGGCAGGTAAAAAGGCATTTATTCAAGCGATTGAACAAGCTAAACCACAGATTTTAGAACCTATTATGCAGATGCAAATCATCGCGCCAGAAGATAGCATGGGTAGTATTACAGGTGATTTGGCGGCAAAACGTGGGCGGATTTTAGGCACGGAAATGTGCTCGGGTCAGCAAATTCAAATTGAGGCGAGTTGTCCTCTAAGTGAATTGGAAAATTACCAGACTGAATTAAAATCAATGACAGGTGGCGCGGGCATTTTCAGTATGGAATTAAATGGTTACGAACCTGTAGCAACTCATATTCAGCAACAACTTGTAGCCTCTTACAAACCCGTTGAGCATGATGATTAGCTTTTTTTCTCGTTTTTTCTCGTT
>JAYQWJ020000118.1:0-9066 GCA_035829175.2 Candidatus Albibeggiatoa psychrophila | reverse complement strand
AAATAATGCAAGTAAAGTTTTATTAAATGCTCAATATAAGTCAATTATCTAAAAACCAAAAGTAGCAGACATAAAGAAAGGACTGACAATAATGAAAATTATCAGCCCCAAAAATAACTACGTCTTCAGAACAACGAAAAATCGTAAACTAATGACTAGATAAAGAATCTGCTGCACTGATTAGCGTTTCACTTTCATGCCCAGCACAATATTTATCCAATACTTTAATATTTTGATCTAAGAAACTAACTGTAAAATCAACAGGAATTTCGCTGAAACTATGGATACGACCTTGACCGTAACCCAAGACCCAAGACATGACAATACGTTGGTTTTCTTCACTTTGTTTGCGGAAATCAAAGCATAAATGGTGCGACATATCTAACTCATTACTAGAAATGTTTTCAAAAATAGTATTCACTTTTTTAACCCATTTACGCATAAAAGCCAAAGCACCACCACCATCTTCATCTTCAGTTGTAGCGGATTGTTGATTTTTTTCTGCTAAATCATCATGCACTTGTAGCAAATATAAATTAGCATTGGTTGCACAATTTCGTCCCAATTCAGCTAAAGACGCTTCCATATTGGTTGTTGACAAATCTAAATCCAATTGCGTAGATGCTTTTTTACCTTGTCTAAAACCATTCATCCAAACTTGCATAATTTGTTGTACTGCAGGGGATTCACGATTAAATACAGAACAACGACATTGCAACATATCAATCATATTAGTCGCTTGTGGCGTGCTTGTAGGCGTTGGCTGTGTAGGTTTTGCAACTTGAACAGGTGGCAACAAATGAGGACGCAGATATTTACCAATAACCGTCATACTGCCCGCACAAAATGACCCTGATTTATTTCCACCCTGCACCACAACCGTATCAGGAAGAAATGTAAATTGTAGTGTTTCGCCAATGAATTTATTATGAATCGTGACAACATCGCTGGTTAACAAACCTGAACCCGTAAAATTACATGTTGTTTGACCTAAGCCCGTGATACGAATAAACACACGATTACCAAAGATTTTTAATACATTTAAGTTTGCTTTGCGGTTTAAAATATAATCGCCTTCAATTTGAGCACTGGTCACTAACATCCCAACCTCATTGGTTTCAATTTGTTTTGCAATTGGAGTTGTATTAATTGTTTGGGCAGGTTGAGCTATTTTAGGAATATTGACCGCTGGAATGCTAGGAATAGCTTGCTCAGCCGCATTTTTTAATGATTCTTCAACTGATTTAATCGCAGGAATTAAAATAGGCGGTGTCACAGCTACGGTCGCATTACTGCTGTAAACACTGACTTCTAAACGATAATAAATTTGGATTACATCAGCCTGAGTTAAACCAACACGGATAATATAATCAGCATTGCTCTTTAATACATTTGACCAATGAGTAGGTGTTGTAGAAGAAGATAAAACTTCTTGTAATTGATTTCCTGTCACTTGAAACACAGAAATAAAAGAATAAGGGGTATTGGAATTTAATTGAATAGACATAGTCTGACCAGAATTGGCACGTAGCACATAATGCTTTTCTGTGGTATTCGCATCCATTTGCCCCGTCATGACCGCCGAAAATTGACCTTTGGAAAATTGTACTCGTTCCGCACTGCCAATAACTGCCTGACTATCCATCGCCATCGCTATTGGTAGCCAGCTTAAGAGTAGTAAATAAGTTAATAATGTCTTTAAACGCATGAATAAACTCCCTGAATTGATTTAATTAATAATACTTGAATTTGGGTAATTGTTAGCAATATGTTGATTTGAGATTGAATCTGGTCAAGAATCTTATTTTACTATTGTACGCTTGTTTAAACTATAGCTCTCAAATTAAAAACCATAAATAAACCCGCTTGTGATAAGTCGCAACACAATGAAATTATCAAAGTTTAATATCTATTTTTCGCAAGTTTATACTTTATTTATCAAACTATTAACCCAGTTTAAATAATAAAAATCACCCAATTTAACAGAAATCAAAGCCAAACTAAAAATTAATAAAACTCAAGAATTAAGTTTATGAATGACAGAGTGTCTGCCTCTTTCAGTCAATATTCAGGCAAACTGTTGAAATGAAACCTTATCAGCAAACAACAAATGATTGACAAACTTATGACAAATAGATGAAACTGGAATTGGGATAGGGTTAAGGTCGCTGTGCTGCTGCTTGAAATCATATCGCATCTCCCCCATAAACTGACTTGATTAGTATGACATTACGAAGTATCCAACCTTTTTTGAAGACTTACCAACTATGAAACGACCTGAACTGCTAGCACCTGCGGGAAATCTTAGAAACTTGCGTTATGCTTTAGCTTATGGAGCTGATGCTGTTTATGCGGGTCAGCCACGCTATAGTTTGCGAGTCAGAAATAATGATTTCAATAAATTAGAGAGCTTTGAGCAAGCAATACAAGAAACCCATGCTTATGGGAAGAAATTCTATGTTGCAGCCAACCTGTTACCACATAATAACAAGCTTAAAACCGTCATGGCAGACCTTGAACCCGTGATTGATATGCAGCCCGATGCCCTGATTATGGCAGATCCCGGATTAATCATGATGATACGCGAACGCTGGCCGCACATCCCCGTACATTTATCCGTCCAAGCCAATACAATGAATTATGCTAGCGTCAAATTTTGGCAACAATTGGGTTTAACGCGAATTATTTTATCCCGTGAATTATCACTAGAAGAAATCGCGGAAATCCGCCAACAATGCCCAGATATAGAGTTGGAAGTTTTTGTGCATGGTGCATTATGTATTGCTTATTCAGGTCGTTGTTTACTCTCAGGTTATATGAATCACCGTGATCCAAACCAAGGCGCATGTACTAATGCGTGTCGTTGGGATTATAAACTACATGAAGGTGAGGCGGCTGCCACAGGTGAAATTGTCCCCAAACAAGCTCCTCAATTAGGAACAGGAGAAACTCAAGATGGTGTTTTTCTATTAGAAGAACGTACTCGACCTGATGAGCTGATGCCGATTTTTGAAGATGAACATGGCACTTATATCATGAATTCCAAAGATTTACGCGCGGTTCAACATGTACATAAATTAACCGAAATGGGCATTGATAGCTTAAAAATTGAAGGTCGAACCAAATCACATTACTATGTTGCACGCACCGCCCAAGTTTATCAGCAAGCCATTGATGATGCAGTAAAAGGCAAGCCATTTGACAAAGATTTAATGGATGAATTAGAAAAATTAGCCAATCGTGGTTATACCGAAGGTTTCTATCGTCGACATGTACATGATGAATATCAGAATTATACAACAGGTAACTCATTGCGAGATAAACAACTTTTTGTTGGGGAAATTATAAAACAAGATTCTGCAACAGGTTTGGCTGAAATTGAAGTGAAAAACAAGTTTGAGCTTGGAGATACGATGGAATTAATGAGCCCTGAAGGCAATATTTATTTTAAGTTAGAAATCATGCAGGATGAAAAAGGTAATACGATGCAAGTTGCACCGGGTTCAGGTTATACCGTTTATGCCAAAATGCCAGTTGATAGCGTAATAGATAAGAGTCTGTTATTAAAGAATATGGACTAGTTTTTTGCATATCTCTCGTTACCATCCAGACCGTTTGGTACGAGTAGATTCGACATTATAACGTTAGCAGCCAATATATCAGCCTAGATTTTAGATTTTGCTAACTTAAATTACGTATCAAAATGGATGAAGTTATGAAGAAGATCATTCACCGAGCTGACCAGCGAAAAATTGAAGACCTTGGTTGGATACGGATTGCAACGTCGTTAAAAACTGAACTTTCTGTTACAGAGCAACGGCATTTTGGTTGTTTAGTGCAACTTGATGACACGATTTTGCAACCGGGGGCGCGTGGTTTTGGAATGCACTCTCATAATAATGTTGAGATTATTTCTATTGTACTGAAAGGTCAGTTGTTACACGAAGACAGTGTGGGACATCGTGTTGTTTGCAAAGTGGGTGATATTCAAGTCACTTCCGCAGGCTCTGGGATTATGCACAATGAATCTAATGCCTCAGAGCATGATAATGTTGAAGTTTTACAGATTCGTATTTTGCCAAGCAAAAAGAATTTTATGCCCAGTTATCAGCATTTAGCCGCTTTAGATATTCCGCAAAATCATTGTCAATTGCTGGCTGCACCCAATTCTGAAAAAAACATATTAAAAATCAATCAAAACGCCTATCTTTACCAAGGTCATTTTGATACACATTATGCCTATCGCTATCATTTGAAAAAATCAGTACATGGCGTATATTTCTTTGTATTATCAGGAAAATTAAAAGTAGGTGATGTGATATTAGAACGTAGAGACGGTTTAGGTTTATATTTTTTCCAAGCAGTCGATATTTTGGCTTTAGATAAATCACAAGTCTTAGTGATAGAAGTACCGATGAGCCATCAGCTTGTTTAAAAGTTTAAAAATCGTAAGGATTCTCCCAAATTCGATTGGCTTTTTCATAGATTAATCCGTTAGTTAAGCGTATTACCTTATCAAGGTCTAAAGTGTTTAATTTCAGTTTTAAATCCAAAGCATCCAAATTGGTCGCAATTTCATTAATCGCAGGCATAATTCGTTTAAGATGAGATGGAATATGTTTTGAAATAATTTCATACGCACTATTTTCACCATCATGCAATAAACTACGCACTTTAAGGTCTTTTTGCACTATTTGCATAATTTTAACAAAGGATTTAATACTATTGGAAATCCGCTTCACACAATTTCTTATTTCGCGCACACGATGAAAAATATCTAAAATACTCGAAACTAAAAATAATACCATCAATTCATCAGGTAAGCGTTGATTTGCATCCACGTCATTGATTCCATCATCTTCCACACCTGCAATTAAATTTTCTGAAATACCAATCATTAACAACAACTTATCATTTAACAAGCCGATTAATTTATCGCTGGCATCATTTAAATGCTCAAAATGCAAATGGCTATCATACTTGCTTAATAATACATTTTCATGCTGCATTTCTAATTTAATGTCATCCATACTGGGTTCATGTAAATTTCTTTTTAGCGCATCACTAATCGCAACTAAAACAGGTGTATTTTCATGCTCTTCCTGTTCTTTCATTTTCAGTAAAGCTTTAATAACAGGTATGATTTCGTTAATTCGATTAATGTGGCGGGTAATTTTGAGTGTATTGCTGATAATGTTTTGCGTATGTTGATTGGCATTTTGTAGGATTTGAATCTGTCTTGAGAATGATTTGCCTTGTGTTGCGTGTCGCATTGTTTTGCTTTTTTTGTTTAATAGCTGAGAAAATTGGACTAATTGATTTGATATGAGCTTTTTATCGTCAATATTAATCTCATAAATACTGCCCGCAGCAATATCAATGGTTTTTTCTATTTCAAGTAGTTTTTGTGATTCTTCATAAACTCGGACATATTTCTTCATTTGCAAAAATTCAGGAATACGATCTTCTAAGCTATTAGAAATACGCTCAAAATAGTTACTTAATGACGTTCTAGCGGTATTATTACGCGCTTTTGGAATTTTTGGCAGTTTTGAACGCATTACAGATTCCACAAAGTAGATTACACTAAAGTTTACCCTGATAGGATTTTTTCCTACATAGCCGAAATACTGCAAATTCTGTGACTATGCGCTGTTTTATAAGGACTGTTATACTATTTAATTATCGCAACATCAAGATGACAGGTAATTGACATGATATTGGGCTATGGATTTTGCTAAGATATGACAACATTTAAAACTAAATAGAGTTAAGTACGATGAAGACAAAACAGTTATTTTCTAAATCATTCGCTGCACAAAAAGGCTTTACCTTATTAGAAATGCTTGTCGTTTTGGTCATTATTGGTCTTTTGGCGGGGTTGGTTGGGCCTAAGTTATTTACTCAAGTGGATGGTGCTAAAGTGAAAACAGCGGGGACACAAGTCAAAATGCTTAAAGGGGTTTTAGAAACCATGCGTTTAGATATTGGTCGTTTTCCAACCACTGAAGAAGGGTTGAATTTATTACGCGCTGCGCCAATTGATGAGGTGATTAAACCATTTTGGAAAGGGCCTTATTTGGATGATGTTTTGCCATTAGACCCTTGGAATCGTTCTTATCAATATGCGAATACGCCTAGTGTGAATGGACAGCCTTTTGTGTTGTATTCGTTTGGTGCAGATGGGAAAACAGGCGGTGACGAGTTTGATGCGGACATTGGTTATTTGCCTGCACAATAAGTATTTTTAGCATATTAAAAGGCTGGTGATTCCAATTAAAATAATCCGCAATTTTTTGAAATTGGATTATCAGTCCTTAATTACAATTTCAGGTATTTTTATGAATACTGATGATTTAAGCGAAGAAAAACTAAATACAGTGAAAATAAAACCCTTTTTTTCTAAAATATTTACTGTACACAAAATGCTTACTTTCTTAAGTATTTTGGTCATTATTGGGCTTTTGGCAGGACTAATAGGTTCAATGTTATTTACCCCAATATCCTGTGGCACTTCAGTGAAAACAGCGGGGACACAAGTCAAAATGCTTAAAGGGGTTTTAGAAACCATGCGTTTAGATATTGGTCGTTTTCCAACCACTGAAGAAGGGTTGAATTTATTACGCGCTGCGCCAATTGATGAGGTGATTAAACCATTTTGGAAAGGGCCTTATTTGGATGATGTTTTGCCATTAGACCCTTGGAATCGTTCTTATCAATATGCGAATACGCCTAGTGTGAATGGACAGCCTTTTGTGTTGTATTCGTTTGGTGCAGATGGGAAAACAGGCGGTGACGAGTTTGATGCGGACATTGGTTATTTGCCTGCACAATAAGTATTTTTAGCATATTAAAAGGCTGGTGATTCCAATTAAAATAATCCGCAATTTTTTGAAATTGGATTATCAGCTTTTAAGCCATATTTAGGAATTTTTATGAATATAGATGATTTAAGCGAAGAACGTAAGTTTATGCTATTTTTGCGTAAAACCTTTTCCAGTGTTGTGCGTGAGACTGCGCCACGAGATGGTGTGTCATCACCTTTTTCCGAGCAAACCATTGAAGATATTCGTTTATGTTTGTCTTTGATTTCAGAACGTGAACGTGCATTGGCGGCTGAACAAGGTACGGAAAGTCAGATGCGCCCACGTTTTGTAGATGAGCCTCCGCAATCCGCTCAAGTTGTTACTTTACATCCACCATCCAGCACCAAATAACGCTAACGTAACCTGAGCACAAAAAGCATTGACTAAGGGGTTGGAATAAAACGCATAAAGTTATTCATATTGCCCATTGTTGGTGTGACCGCGCTTGACATGTGGTGCATATCTACAGACATGATATGTACATCATGTGTCATAAAATTGAAGTTTTTCACCATGGAATCCATACTGCTACTCATATGAGACATATCTTCCATCATCCCTTCCATGTCTTCGGTGATTTCATCTATTTCAACGACAGCACTTTTAATGGTGCTCGCAATACTATCTTTTTCTTCTTGTGCGTTAACCAATAGGTTATGTGTGCCATTGATAATGTCATCAATTTTTGTCACTGCACTTTTTGCTTCTGGCGAGTTGACATCTTTAAGCAATTCAGCCATGTTGCCTAAAATTGTATTTAAATTATGAACATCCATTTGTAGAGAACCCAAGAGACTGACGGCTTCCACTTTCTCAACAATATCAACCCGAAAAACTGCAAAGGTTACGATACCGAACATCAGCAACGCGAAAACAGCACTCATCAGACGAAACTGACGTTGTGAACGCTCATAACGTTGCTCACTGCGCTCTAAATGCGTAACAAGGGTTTGTACTGTTTGCTCCAATGCTTGTTGTTCCATTTGACTTTCCTTTAGGCAGAATTAACAAAGAAATGCACCGCTTATTAAAGTAGCGACGCTATGATTATAATACCTTATTTTTCATTTGGACATTTTACTCTATATTGCTTTTTTGCAGAATGTGGATGAATCACAAGAAGCACCATCGTTCCCTTTTGAAAAGATAATGAAGCCGCTACAATAGCTAAATCTAAATAATAACCAGAGATTATAATTTTGAATACGCCAAATGATTTTGCACATGATTTCCGTACATTGGGATTAGCTGTTATACATACAGAATCACAAGCTGTTGCTGCATTAGCTGAGCGGATTGATGACTCTTTTATCAAGGCTTGCAATATATTCCTTAACTGTAAAGCCCGCGTTGTTGTGATTGGCATCGGCAAATCGGGACATATCGGTAGCAAAATTGCCGCAACGCTTGCCAGTACAGGCACGCCCTCATTTTTTGTTCATCCGGGAGAAGCCAGCCATGGTGATATGGGTATGATTGTGCAAGATGATGTGGTGTTGGCTCTTTCCAATTCGGGTGAAACCGATGAAATCCTTACGATTTTACCGCTGATTAAACGGCTTGGTGTGCCATTAATTAGTTTAACGGGTAATCCGCGTTCCAGCATTGCCAAAGCGTCCACGGTTAATTTAGATGTCAGTGTTTCAAAAGAAGCGTGTCCACTAGGTTTAGCCCCAACATCAAGTACAACGGCTGCTTTGGTGATGGGCGATGCTTTAGCGGTGGCATTATTAACTGCAAAAGGAATTAGTGCCGATGATTTTGCACGTTCTCATCCCGGTGGGCGTTTAGGAAAACGTTTATTACTGCACAGTAGCGATATTATGCACAGTGATGAGCAGTTGCCTAAAGTGGCATTGGATACGACTTTGCGCGATGCGATTGTTGAAATGAATAGTAAAAGTTTAGGCATTACCGCGATTGTTGATCATGAAAATCGGGTGAAAGGTATCATAACGGATGGGGATTTACGTCGCGCGTTTGATAAGCAATTAGATGTACATAGTACGTTAGTCACTGAAATTATGACTCAAAATTGTGTGATGATTCAGCAAGATAGCTTGGCAGTCGATGCCTTACAAGCGATGCAACAACATAAAATTAGTGCTTTATTGGTTCTCGATGAAAATGATAAGTTGGTTGGCGCATTAAACATGCATGATTTATTACGGGCGGGCGTTATTTAACAAAGTGCAAGAGA
>JAYQWJ020000117.1:0-6520 GCA_035829175.2 Candidatus Albibeggiatoa psychrophila | reverse complement strand
CCCTGCATTGCAAAAACTTTTAAGGTGCTTGAGGCGGAACAAACTCTTGAGGCATATCCTCATCTTCTGGGTTAAAAAAGAATTTTTCCATTTCTTCTTCTAACATTTTGCGAGCTTGAGGGTCCATAGGAGATAAACGGTATTCATTGATTAAAATCGTTTGTTGACGCAACCATTGATTCCATGCTTCTTGCGAGACATTTTCAAAGACACGTTTGCCTAAGTCACCGGGGTAAGTGACTCGTGCTAATCCTTCTAATTCCTGACCTAATTTGACACATTGCACCATGCGGCTCATTTGAATAAATCCTCTGTCGTTGGAGTAAACTGCTGTAATAAACGTACCACGGGAGCGGCTAAGCCCCAATTTTGTGGTTGCGAAAGTTGATACCAATCGCCATTATCAACCAGTATCTTTTGATTCAATCCTATATATATGGGCGTAATCTCTAAATGAAAATGGGTAAAACTGTGGCGAAAGCTTGACCACGTTTGATAATCAGCAATATCCAAATCCCATTGCTCGTGACAATACGCTTTAATATCCGCATTATTATCACATTCTGGAAATACCCACAAACCTCCCCACAAGCCTTTTGCAGGTCGTTGTTGTAATAAAATTTGCTGGTCATCTTTATGGTGTAATAGCAAAAACTGCGTTGTCTTCACAGGTAAGATTTTACGTGGTTTAGGCGTTGGATATTGAGTTTGGGATTGAGTTTGATAAGCAAGGCAAGTCGTTTGAGCGGGGCAAAATGTGCAATGCGGCTTAGTTCGAGTACAAACCGTTGCGCCTAAATCCATCATCGCTTGAGTATAATCGCTAACCTGAGTTTGTGGGGTATGTTGTTCCGCCAACGCCCACAATTGATCACTGATTTTCTTGTTGCCACTCCAACCACTAATGGCATGATGACGTGCTAAAACCCGTTTGACATTGCCATCTAAAATAGCATGAGCTTGTCCATAAGTTAAAGCTAAAATCGCCGCCGCCGTTGAACGCCCAATACCTTTTAAACTTTGTAATTGTTCAATATTTGTGGGTAATTCTGCTTGAAAATCTTGGCAAATTTGCTGGGCTGCATGATGTAAATTTCTAGCACGCGCGTAATAACCTAAACCTGTCCAATAATGTAACACTTCATTCAAATCAGCAGCGGCTAAACTTTGCACCGTGGGAAAGCGTTGCATGAATTTTTCATAATAAGGAATCACCGTCCTGACTTGAGTCTGTTGCAACATAATCTCAGACACCCAAACTTGATACGCGGTTTTATTTTGCTGCCAAGGTAAATCTTTACGCCCGTGTTGTGCAAACCAATTTAAAATATGTTCGCTAAAATTTTGTTTCATCTAAGATTTGTAATCCAAGCTAATCAATATCTGCGTCTTGAAATAGAGCTGTATGGAGTAATGCTATTCATTCGCCAAACCACTTTTTTGTTCTCTACGTTGTGCACGGCGTTTATCCCATAAACGTTTTACATGCCTTTTCCACAAAATATTAACGCTGTAATATCCAATCCCCGCAAACATAAGCCCCGTTGTAAACGACCCCAACAACAGTGGTTTCCATAAATTCATAAAGGTATCCATGAGCTTTTCCGTGCCCAAAGATAAATCAATGGCTTCAATCGGCAAGCCCATCATAAATGCACCCAAACAATAAGCGAGATAAAACATCGGCGGAATTGTGATAGGATTAGTTACCCAAACTAAAGAAATCGATAATGGAATATTAACTTTAAAATAAATAGCCAAAATGGCCGCCCAAAACATTTGCAGTGGAAAAGGAATAAATGCTGAAAATAAGCCCACAGCCATACCGCCTGCCAATGATTTACGATTCAAATGCCATAAATTTGGCTCATGCAGCCAGTCACCTAAAAATTGTAGATGTGGATGTGATTTTAATGTTTTGGGATGGGGCAACATCCGTTTAAAAAATTTTCTAGCCATACGTTACAACATCATGCGCTCAGCAATTATTGCTTTTTTGTTAGGAATATTGATATTTCAACAACTGATGACAGTATTACCTGAAATCCAATGGGTTTGGCTGTTATTGGCTATCGCTGCTGGACTAGGAATAGTCGTTTTATATGCAAGAAATGTGAGATTTTTCTTGGTATTTATTATTTGCATCATTTTTGGCTTTTTATGGATGTTCTGGAGTGCGTTGGATATATTAGCACAACAATTACCAAAAGAGATTGAAGGGCAACAAGTCACGATACAAGGTCGCATTATTAATGTTCCCATTCAAAACAAGTTTAACATTCAATTTGATTTATACGCCACTTCTTTAGTATATCAGCAAAAAAATTATCCATTTCAAAGTAAAGTACGCCTCAAATGGTATTTTAAAGCAGATAAAGAGCCTAAAATTATCAAGCCAGACCAATTATGGCAATTTACCGTAAAACTGAAACGTCCACATTTTCCACTCAATTTTGGCGTATTTGATTATTCTAAATATTTGTTTATAAAACGTATTAATGCTATTGGCAATATTAGCAATGCTCAAAAAAATCAAGCCAAATTACTCAATGCTCCCAGACCTTATCAACTACAATCCATTCGTTATCAATTAATTCAAAATATACATAATTCAATTGGCGAATTACCTTATGCTGGGGTTATTTTGGCAATGGGCTTAGGAGAACGTAGCTTAATCACACAAAACCAATGGACATTATTTCGCCAAACAGGCACAAGTCATTTAGTTGCCATTTCAGGCTTACATATCAGCAGCATTGCCTTTGTGATATTTTTTATTTCAAAGTTTTTTTGGCATCATCTAGGTCGGGTTGCGCTGAGATTTCCCGCGATTTATTTCGCAACAATTATCAGCTTATTAGCCATATCGTTTTATGTTTTTCTAGCAGGTTTTAGCATTTCTGCACAACGATCTTTTATCATGGTTTTAGGTTTTTTGCTTCCTAATCTATTAAGCCGTAATTTAAGCCACTCACATCGTATTAGTTTATCTTTACTATTTGTGTTAATCCATGATCCCATGTCGACATTGTCAGCGGGTTTTTGGCTATCATTTACAATTGTCAGTATTATTATCTATTTTTCTCAGTTTATATATCAGCATGGAATCAAACAAGATCATCTAAAATCTATCCGTTATTTTT
Organism: Candidatus Albibeggiatoa psychrophila; assembly: GCA_035829175.2. Lineage (GTDB taxonomy): Bacteria > Pseudomonadota > Gammaproteobacteria > Beggiatoales > Beggiatoaceae > Albibeggiatoa > Albibeggiatoa psychrophila. The sequence goes on along the minus strand of JAYQWJ020000117.1, from coordinate 3,377 downwards.
TGCTTAATTTGTTTATTTTTCAACTTATTATATCCATTGTCAATTATCCTCTTAGTCAGTATTTTTTTCAAGAAAGCGTGTTGTTTGCTGGACTGTTCAGTAATTTTATAATGATTCCGCTAACAACATTTATCATATTACCATTTGTGCTTATTGGTATCTTAGTTTTTTTGATTTCTCCACCTATTTCAATTTGGATTTTTACTGCTATTTCTTCTATTTTAAGTTATTCATTTGGAATTGCTGAATCTATCGTAGAATTTGAAAAAATTGCATCTATCTATTTAAATTTATTTGATTTATCGTCTAATAATATTAGTTTAATTAGTATTTTCATCACTATTACCAGCGTGCTTATTTTATTTGCGCCAAAAGGGTTTTCAATTCGGTGGCTGGGATTAATTGGATTATTAAGCTTATTTTTTAATTTTTTCCCTGAAGACAGCATAAAACAGGGTGAATTTGAATTAACAGTTTTAGACGTGGGGCAAAATTTAGCAGTGGTTATTAAAACCCAAGAACATCAACTCATTTATGATACAGCCAACGGTTGGATGAGTTATAGCGTTATTATTCCGTATCTAAAAGCACATAAACTGTCTCAATTGGATTTACTGATAGCAAGCCATGCTGATAATGATCACAGTGGTGGAGTGAATAATATTGCGCAAAAGATACACATTCATCAAATTTTGACAGGCGCGGTGGAAATAAAAAGAATACAACGTTTTTTTAAGAAACCATTACAGCAAAATATTGACATTACACAATGTAAAACAGGACAAAAATGGCAATGGGATGGTGTTCAATTTGAAATATTACATCCAGCAAAAAATCCACAATATTTGAAACGGAATAATCGAAGTTGTATTTTAAAAATCAATGGGATAAAGAGCAGTGTCTTATTGACAGGGGATATTTCAAGCCGTGTTGAAGCCATATTATTACAACAGCAAAAATCTAAGCTAAAAGCGGATATTCTGATTGTGCCGCACCATGGTAGTAAAACCTCATCTTCAGCGTCTTTTCTGCAAGCAGTCAATCCAAAAATAGCTGTTTTCTCAACCGCTTATTTAAATCATTATCATCATCCACATCCTGATATTGTAAAACGCTATCAACACTATAAAATTAAAACTTTAAATACCGCTGATACGGGCGCAATTTATTTTAGCCCGCGCAACGAATCATTCTTGCAACCCATTTTAGCCCGAGAAACAATGCGCCGGATTTGGCATTAAATTAATGCGGTTACTGGCAAAACAAGTTTTGCACTCCTGTTCTACGTTTTATAGCATTATCAATTTATGGGTTTTCTTGCAACCAGATTAAACTTGCCATGCGACCCGTTTGTTTATCGCGCCGATAAGAAAAAAAACGTTCGCTATCAGAATAAGTGCAAAAATCACCGCCAAAAATATGTTGAACGCCTTGAGCTTGCAAACGTTGCTTTGCTAATAAATATAAATCGGCATACCAATGTGATGGACGTGAGGGCTTAAAGGCTTGCTCAGCTTGGGGTAAATAATCAGAAAAAGCGTGTTGAACTTCATCACCAACTTCAAATGCCGCTTGACTGATTGCAGGTCCTAACCAAACCAAAATATTGTCAGGATTCTCATCCAATTGCTGCAAAGTCGATTCTAATACGCCATTCGCCAATCCACGCCAACCCGCATGAGCCGCTGCCACTTTGGTCGCTTGCTGATTACAGAAAAATACGGGCAAACAATCCGCGGTCATAACAACACACACTTTATTGATTTGATTGGTATAAATCGCATCCGCACAATAATCTTGCGCCACATTTTCGGCTGCAACGGCTTCTACACCATGCACTTGTTGTAGCCAACGCGGCTCTTGTGGTAATTGCAATTGCGCGGTTAATAAAGCACGATTTTTAGTAACCGCTTCAATATCATCATCGACATGGGTGGCTAAATTAAAACTATCAAAAGGCGTTTGGCTAAAACCACCTAAACGAGTTGTGACATAGGCCTTAACTGATTTTGCAGCGGGCCAATTGGGTGTAATATAATGGCTAGACATGTTGTTAATCCGCTTCAGAGAAATGTTCATAACCTGCTCGCTTTGGTTGCCAAATATCACCATTTGGATGCAAACAGCTTAAATCTTGCTCAGCTTTAATATAACCAATTGGATAAAAATGATTTGCAGATAAATATTGCGCCAGTAACTCAATTTTTTCAGGTCGCACGGTAAAACAAAGTTCATAATCATCGCCGCTGCTTAAAGCGAATTGCCAAGCCTGTTCTATTTTAAGCTGGGTTTTCAGTGTATTTGATAATGGAATTTGCGCTAAATGAAGCGTTGCGCCAACTTGACTTGCAGTGAGAATATGCCCTAAATCAGCTAATAAACCGTCAGAAATATCAATCGCGCATTGAACTCCTAACTTGCTCAGAGCCTGTCCAATCTCAACCCGTGGCGTGGGACGATTTAAACATTGCTCGACAAATTGTGCATCCTGTTCAGGCAAATCAATCTCGGCAAAACTGGAAGCCAAACCTAAACCTGCATTTCCCAAGTCGCCCGTCACAAAAATCGTATCACCAACTTGTGCTTTATCACGCCGCAATGCTTTGTTTTTAGGTATAAATCCCATGATTTGAATTGAAATTGTCATCACAGATTTGGAGCGGGTTGTATCACCACCAATCAGACTTACTTGATGTTGAATCGCTAAATCGGCTAAACCTTGGGTAAATTGTTGAAGCCATGGCTCACTGATTTCTGGACAACTCAACGCCAAAGTAAACCACGCGGGTGTTGCGCCCATTGCTGCCATATCGCTTAAATTGACTGCCAACGCTTTATACGCAATATCATAAGGATTTGTATTTATTGGAAAATGTACCCCTTCAACCAAAGTGTCTACCGAAACTGCCAATTCCATATTCGCAGGCACTTGGAGTAATGCGGCATCGTCTCCAACCCCTAAAATCACATCGTCACGCGCCACTAAACCTTGACGAAAATAGTGCTCAATTGCGTTAAATTCTTTCATAAGCTTTTATTTTTGCTCTAAATTTTGTAGTAGTGCTGTGTAGTACAGGAGTGCAAAACTTGTTTTGCAAGTGACTATTTTAAGAAAAAGCAGCTCTACATTTTACAAGAGAGAATGAGAAAATTTGAACATTCTATATCGAATAGTTATGCTTTGCGGCGTATTTTTGAAGGGAAATTTGAGAAAGATTGTGCAGGCATTTAAGCTTCATCAGTATCTTTGGGAGTATCTTCGGGTTTGACATAAATTGATTTCAGGTCGCCTTTATATACTTCAATAAGATATTCAACCACATCACCGCGACTTACAGGCAATTTTGGAAACCCTGAACGTTCTCGCATTACTTGAG
>JAYQWJ020000116.1:0-3456 GCA_035829175.2 Candidatus Albibeggiatoa psychrophila | reverse complement strand
AGCCTACTAAATTATCAGTAAAAGGGAATAAAGTTGTTTGTGTATTAGATAATATTATTACACCAAAATTTGAAGATTACCCAACTGAGCGTGTTTTAAAAAATATATTGGATAAAATTAAAGATTTTAGGATTTTATATCCACTTGAATTTGTTATTTTCTTAAAACAAGAACTGAATGTGATTATAGGCAAAATATCTTATCATGCTTACGCAAATATTATGGAATACCAGCTTTCTGTCGAAGAATATAATCTTTATGCTCAAAGACGCAAGAATGATAAAGTTAATATACTGTTTTCTATATTTGAAGATATTAGAGAATTATTAACTTATTTGCCAATATCTGAGTTACATTTAATGTATAAAACAAAGACGATCAAAGTCAAAAATAAACATCAGTTTGATTTTATTGATATTTATACTACCTTTGATATTAAAGCAGTAATAAAAGAAATAGAGCAATTTAAATCTTATTTAGATAATGATGTCAATGATTTAGATGGCATATTTCACAATGCTTTTAATAACTATTTCTTAAAAAATAGAGAAGCTGCTGGAAACCTATTTAAATATACATCTCGCCAATACTTCTTAGATAAAAAATATGTGAGTAGCTTAATTTCTATTTTTAACAAGAAACATACTTATTCAGGCTTAATTAATCTTCCAGAAGATGAAGAGGAATGTTTTAAATTATTAGAAATAATGTATGGTGAATTTCTCCCTAAAAACGACGATATTGCTCAAATTTTTCAAAAATTTCCTAAAAACATTACAAATAAGCAAAATTCCCTATTATATAGTTTAGATGCCAATAACAGCTTATTGCTAAAAGCCCTGCGAGATATAGTTTATTTAAAGCAAGAAATTGAAAATCAAGTTGAGGGAATTAAAGAAGGTCAAGGAATTTCAAGTATTAGGATTAACCCCATATACAATAAAGCTCGTGGTATCACTTTATTTATCTTACAAAACCAATTAGCCGTTTTATATTCAGAAGAATATTTAAATATCAGTAAAATCGCTTTTGAGTCATGCTTCAAATGGACACTTTTTGAGGAAGAGGGTTCAAGAAATATGTCTAAAGCTTGTATAAATGCAGGTGAAATTCAAAGACCAGAACAAAAAAATATTATCCGACTAGACGAGTTTCTAGCATTTTGGGCGATAATATCATTTAAGAAAGATGCGCTTTATGATTTTATACGGAGAAATATAAAACTCATCGAATCTGGTGAGACATATATAGAAATTGATGATAAAACTCGAAACTACCTTTTTAAAGCACTTGATAATTCCATCGAGTCTATTTTGCTAAATTACAGCAGTGATATGACTGAGCAATCTATCCAAACATGGAAAAATACGATAATACTACTTGCTTATGTAAAACACGATGTTGAAACAACAACAGTAATTATGGAGCGTTTTACTCAATCCTTTAAGGTTACTCAGTGGTTTGAATTATCTGAGACTATCAATGTATTTATCGCAATTAAGTTCAAGCTAGATGGAAACAGATTCTCTCCTGAAAGTTTGGAACAGCTCTTTACGAAGCAAATAGAAAAACTCAATATTTATCTGCTAACAAACCAAACTATTCCTTTACCAGTTCAGAATAAAACAAGCATATTATTTTTAAACTTGTCTTTTTTGAATAAAGATGCAAATGGAGACAGCTTGATTGCTGAAAATGGCGATTTAAATAGACAGCTAACTGAGTTTATTTATAGACTTTCGCAAATAGAAGGTATTTCCAATCAAAAACTTCTCGAAAACTTCGTTTCTGCAATTTATCAAATATCGGGTGGCACTTTGCAGGAAAAAGCAAAAGAATTAATGGATAAAAATCATTGGAAGATACCAGAACTTCCTGAAGAAAACTCAGAAAAATAACAGTGAAAAGGAAGCAAAATATCTTTAAAGTAAATTTCCATAACGTGCTTATTGCAACTACCCTCAAATATCAAGGGTTAGATAAGATTTCCGTTTAATAATCCTGCAATGAAGTTGATTCGTCGTTTGCGTTTCCCAGAAATCACCAAAGATAACTGCTTGCCTTTTTCTAGCCAACCAGACTCTCTACATATCGTTTGTTCTATCCCTGTTTTATCCAAATGAATAATCTTTAGTTTATCTTCTATAACTCATTATTATTCATTGCTTTATTTTGCTTCAGTGATTGAGAATACCCCCTAGTAATCAAAATATTTTCATGAGATAGATGTATTTAAATTTCCGCAAACATTTTCCCCTGATTTAAAATCATTTTTGGGTCAAACTGTTGTTTTAAGCGTTTTTGCAATGCCAATAATGCAGGTTCAAGCGGTTGAAATATTTCACTTTGTCGATCACCACCACGGAATAAAATAGCATGACCACCGATTTTTGAGACTTTCATTCTAATCATTTCTGCATCTAAATCAGAACTTAACCAGCGTAGTGCGCCACTCCATTCAAAAAAGCAATCGCCTTCTAATTCTAAATCAGGTGTGTTCATCAGTACAGAAATCCGCCATAAAGGCTTATCTTGTTGGAAAAAGCTTAAACGTTGCTCACGTAAATCTTGCCAAAACTGTTCACCTTGTTCATAAACTTGTGCATTTTTTGCACCACGGAAGTTTGGATCGCTGTACCTGATAGCCTTAAATACACATTGTCCCCATCAAAACAGCTTGCGGTTATCTCGTTCCCACATGCCGAGGCTGTAAAAGAACCACGTTTTTTCGATTTATGATTGTGTAAAATCAACAACTTACGATCATTAAAAACGTTATTTTTGTAGTTCTTTTACAGCCTCGCCATGTGGGAATGCAGTCAAGACGTGCCACGTCGAGTACAAAAAGGACAAAAATAATGGGACGTAGTCGCTACAAAATCTATGACCAACAAGCACCCCACTTTTTCACCTGCACCGTCAACGAATGGACACCTCTCTTCACCCGCCCCGCCACCGCACAAATTATTTTAGACGCATTCCTTTACCGCCAACAACATCAAAATCTACGACTATATGCTTACGTCATTTTAGAAAACCACTTACACTGTATTATGCAAGCAGAAAACCTTAGCAAACTCATCAACAGCTTTAAAACCCACACAGCAAGAGCCTTAATAGACTGCTTAAAACAACAACAAGCCCATAAAGTCTTACAAAAATTAGCATTTCATAAGCGATTACACAAAAAAGACAGAGATTACCAAATTTGGGAAGAAGGCAGTCACCCTCAACTGATTGAAAACAAAGCTATATTATTGCAAAAAATAGAATATATTCATAATAATCCCGTCAAACGTGGCTATGTAGATCAACCCACTGACTGGCGATATTCCAGCGCAAGAAATTATGCAAATAGAAAAGGCTTGATTCCTATTTATACAGAATGGTGGACAGGTATCAATTCATGACGCGGCGCGTCTGGACTGCATTCCTACGCGGCGCGTAGGAACGAGA
>JAYQWJ020000115.1:0-3195 GCA_035829175.2 Candidatus Albibeggiatoa psychrophila | reverse complement strand
GTGCTATTTCAGAAGCTTTAGAAAAACTTGAACCTGCACTCTATGATATTGCGGAAAAATTAACTGCGCCTCAAGATTCTTCTAACACACAAAGCCCAGTTAAACCATAATGAAACAATTACTTATTCTCATTTTAGCGATAAGTTTAGCCAGTTGCGGATTGTTCAAAAGCAAAGATAACAATGAACCGCCCGCTGAATTAACCGATATTGATAATACGCTAAATATCAAAAACTTATGGGAAACCAATATCAGTAATGATGATGAGCTTTACACTAAATTGATTCCAGCTTACAACGCGGGTGTATTGTTTGTTGCTGGAACTGAAGGTGATGTTTTTGCGTTTGATATTGAGACAGGTAAACGTCTGTGGAAAACCAGAACTAAAAAGCCTTTATCAGGTGGTATCGGATTGGGTGAAGGATATATTTTTATAGGCAGTCGAGACGGCGATGTGCTCGCGCTATCAGAAGAAAATGGCTCTATTCTATGGAGCGTTAAAGTGTCGAGCGAAGTCTTAACGCCTCCCAAAATTGCACTTGATACCTTGATTGTGCGCACTGTTGATGGGAAAATTTTTGCTTTAGCGAGTGATTCTGGTACGCGCTTATGGGTTTATGAACGCGATATGCCATTGTTAACCTTGCATGGTACAAGTACGCCGATTGTTGAACGCGAGTTTATTTTGGCGGGTTTGGATAATGGAAAATTGGCTGCATTAGATGTGGCGACAGGTAAGCTATTCTGGGAAGTGCCGATTGCGATTCCAAAAGGTCGTTCACAATTAGAGCGTATGGTTGATATTGATGCCGATCCTATTTTAGAAGGCAGCACTGTTTTTGTCAGCAGCTATCAAGGTCGGACGGTCGCAATTGATATGAATACGGTGCGCATTGCTTGGGAACGCGAAGTGTCTTCTCATGCGGGCATGGATGCGGATATTGATGCTTTATATTTGACTGATTTGAAAAGTCATGTATGGGCATTAGACCGTTATACAGGCTCATCTTTATGGCGGCAAGAAGGTTTGCAAGCACGCAAGTTAACTGCACCTGTCTCAATGGGTAATTATATTATAGTTGGTGATTTAGAAGGCTATTTACACTGGATTGGTAAAGCAGATGGACAAATTGCAGCTCGTTACCGAATTGGTGGCAAAGATCATTTTAATATCGCCCCGATTGTTGTCGATAATAAATTAGTTGCTTATAACAGTGATGGAAAATTGGCTGTGTTAAGTATTGGAGAATAGTTTTTAATATCAAATCTGGTAATGGTGTAAACCGCAGAACAGGAGTGCAAAACTTGTTTTGCAAATGACCATTTTAAGATAAAGCTGCACTTATTAAGACGACTCCAAATCTATCAACAATATTTGACGAGCGATTAAAACCCTTCAAAACAAACTGGCAGCCTTTGTTATTATTTAACGAAGACTGTCAGTTTATCTTTTATTAAACTCTTGATTTAAAACTATTTATGAATATCGCCATCAATATAATCAGGGTCTTTCATAAAGCGATTAGCAATCCAATAATCCACACTAGCTTTGCCCGCACCGCTGAATAATAAAGGTAAAAACAATATCATATACATCAATGGCAATTTAAAATTCCCGCCATCGCTATTACAAATATCATAACCATATTTAAACAATTCAGACAAGCTATCCCAGTGAGCAGGAACATGTACGCTGACCGCTGCCACGACTGTTAAAATCATCAATGAAATTGAAAAAAAGCGTGTTCCCAAGCCAATTAATAATGCAATCGCGCCGACGAGTTCAAAGCCCATCGCCATATTCCAACTTATTTCTGTAGGCACAATATTAAATGGATATGGGAAATTATCTTTAATATGTACAAACCAATTATCGCCTGTTAATTTTTCGTGACCCGCTTCCCAAAATTCCCAAGCCAATAATGTTCGAAGACCCAGTTGGGGTAGAAATGTACCAATAATATTTAATTTATCAGTGATCCAAAAATAGAGATTGATAAACATAATTAGGAAGTTCCTTTAAGCAATGATGTTCTGCGCGATATTTTTATATATTCAGGTGCAATTTTTGATGTTCATCTGAATTAAGTATGACAATAAGTATATTTTAAAATCAGCGGCTTATTTTTTAGTCAATGTAAGCTACTCATTTTTAAGGATGAAAATATGTTGAATTCAGATTTCTTTTATTAGTCAATCAAGCAACATTTGTTAGTTTTAATCGTCTTTTTGTCCAAGTGCACGCGGAGAATGTGTTTCTGTTTTTTTCGTATAAATCTGTTCTTCTCGAACAAGATAATCAAAATCATAAGCATAGTTTGATAAACGCAAACTCTCTTTTGAACCTAAGCACAAGATGCTACTTGGTGCGAGACTGTCATAAAACAAACCAAATACCCGATTTTGCAATTCTCGATTGAAATAAATCAACACGTTACGGCATAAAATCAAGTGCATCTCGCCAAATACGCCATCAACAGCAAGATTATGGTCAGAAAATAGAATATTCTCTTTTAAAGATTTATCCATCACGACATGATCATAATGTGCTGTGTAATAATTTGAAAAGGCTTCTTGACCGCCTGCTTTTTGATAATTGCTGGTATATTGCTGCAATTTCCGAATTGAGAAAATACCTTCTTTAGCCTGCTTTAAAACCACTTCATTCATGTCTGTTGCATAAATTTGGGTTTTGTCATACAAGCCTTCTTCTTTCAGTAATATTGCCATTGAATAGGCTTCTTCACCCGTGGAACAGCCTGCATGCCAAATCTTAATATAAGACTGTTCACGTAATTTGGGAATGACAATCTTTCGTAATGCTAAGTAAAAATTGGGATCACGAAACATTTCCGTCACATTAATCGACATATCCAGCAATAAGCGTTCAAAAAAAGCAACGTCGTATAAAACCTTGTGTTGCATCATTGAAATGCTATTAATGCTTTCTTTGTTCATGCGATGATGAATGCGGCGTTTAATAGATGCCTTTGCATAATTACGAAAATCATAGCCATATTTCAGGTAAATCGCTTGAAGTAAAAGCTGGATTTCTATATTTTCGATTTCAATTTCGTCTTCGACCATACAATAACAATTTGTCAATCAATAGATAAGAGTTCACAGCATACATAAAATAAGCAAAAAATTTAAGCTTTATTTATTCTTAAATCGGGAATTGGTTTTAAATATGCG
>JAYQWJ020000114.1:0-4784 GCA_035829175.2 Candidatus Albibeggiatoa psychrophila | reverse complement strand
ACAAGGTAAAGTGTTATGTTCTCATGGATTCAACGCTATTTTTTAAACGACTTATTGATAGAACTAAGCGAAGCTAAAGTGACAATTCAATTACTTTCAGAAATTAAAATCGGCGGACACTCGGCACATAATCCATATAAATTAGGGGTCTGATTGCTAAATTTGTCATGGTTTATTCCAACAAAGCATTATCCAAATGATGCTAATAACATAATTTCATCATAGTAAGACACGCATATTATCAATTACTTATACTTGCTACTTATTATGTAACTACATGCTTATACTAACTATTGTCAATATGAGTCATAAAATTATACAGAAAATGCCACATTTTTTATAATTCATCATTGACCATGCTAATTGTTGCCATTATACTACTTTCCTTGTGTTGCCTATCACGCAACCATGTTGGTTTTTAACAACAGTTTATGATTTGGATGAACGACGTAAATAGACTCCCTCTTATCGATACTGGCGCAAAGGCCATCTTTTCAGCATTAGCTCTATGGGCTGCTGCCGTTAGTCTATTTTTTCTCTATTACCAAGGCGAGGCTGCTGCTCAAGCTGCTTTATTTGGTGCTTTCATCGTTTTCTTTAATGTTTGGTTGACTCAACGTAAACTTAGAATTGCAATCCTCCTTTCCCAGAATTCTCCAGAACAGGCTGTAGGCACAATATACCTTGCGGCTGTTCAACGCTTTGCTTTCACTTTACTGTTTTTTATGATTGGTATGAGCTGGCTTAAGCTGATGCCTGTGCCGATGCTTATTGCGTTTGCAGTAGCACAATTCAGTTACTTTTTTACTGGGCGTGACAATATGGATATGTTAACAATACCACCAGTTCAAACAGTTTCAGATTCTAAATTAATCAAGCATTAGGGAGTAACTAACGTGGCTAGTGACGCACATAGTGGTGGAGGTACTGCGGTTGAGTATATCCAGCATCACATTACAAATTTAAGTGTTGGTGAAGGCTTCTGGAGTCTTAATATTGATACTTTGTTTTTTGGTATTGGTATCGCCTTGCTCATGGGTTTTGTTGCTAAAAAAGTTGGCGATAACTTAAGCATGGATAAACCTTCTGGCTTGCAAAATATCATTGAAGTGATCTTAGAATTCGTAGACACTCAAGTCAAAGATTCGTTTAATGCGCATAATCCATTGATTGGGCCTTTAGCGTTTACAGTTTTTGTATGGATTTTCTTGATGAATGCAATGGATTTGATTCCTGTCGATATCCTACCTTTGATGGCTTCATCAATAGGCATTCCATATTTGAAAGTTGTACCTACAACAGATTTGTCAGCTACTTTTGGTTTATCTTTCAGTGTTTTTGCATTGATTATGTATTACAACTTCACAGTGAAAGGCCCACTCGGCTTTGTGAAAATGTTTTTATTCCATCCCTTTGCGTCTAATAATATTATTGCAAAAATTATCTTAATGCCAATCAATGTAATGATGACCACTATTGAGGAACTGGCAAAACCTCTCAGTATGGGCTTACGTTTATTTGGTAACATGTTCGCAGGCGAATTAATCTTTATTTTGATTGCGATTCTACCTTGGTGGATTCAATGGCTACCGGGTGGTATGTGGGCGATTTTCCACATCGTAGTAATTACACTACAAGCGTTTATTTTTATGTTGTTGACGATTGTTTACTTAAGCATCGCCCATCAGTCTTTAGATGACCACTAACTTAAGTCGTGACTGAATTTTTATTTGAAGTACATAGGGACGCAAGCTTATACAGTGTCCCTAATAGAAGACAAAGATTTATTTTTTAGTATCATTAACTTTAACTTTAAGGAGAACTCACATGAGTGCTGAAATGATTAGTCCAGAGGCTATGGCGCAAGTAGGTGCTGTTTACGCTAATACTGTTTTAGTTGTAGGTATTATCTTAGCTTCAGCAGCATTCGCATCTGCGTTTGGTTGGGCAATTATTTGTTCTAAGTATTTAGAAGGTATTGCTCGTCAACCAGAAATGCGTGCTCAGCTAATGGGTCAAATGTTATTTACTGGTGGTTTGATGGAAGCGTTCCCTATGATTGCTTTAGGTATCGCTATGTTCTTCACTTTCGCTAATCCGTTTGCTGACGCGGTTAAAGCTGCCATCGGTCTATAATCGAGCTTTTAAGCTTGGCTAACTAGACTGGAGGTCTATCAGTGAACCTAACAGCAACAATTATAGGGCAAATCGGTACATTTTTCGTACTAGTATTCTTCATCAATAAGGTCTTGTGGAAACCCATGATCGGAATGTTGGAAGAACGGCGTGCAAAAATTTCTGATGGCTTAGCGGCAGCAGAACGGAGTCAGCATGATTTAAAACTGACTCAACAAAAATCTGCTGATAAGTTACGCGAAGCCAAACAGAAAGCGGCTGAAATCATTGCAAAAGCTGAGAAACAAGCTGGCGAACGCATTGAACAGTCAAAAGATGAAGCGCGTGTTGAAGGACAACGTCAACTTGACGCAGCTAAAGCTGAGATTAAACAAGAAGCCAGTCGTGCTAAAGAGCAATTACGTGAAGAAGTCATGGCAATTGCTTTAGCGGCAGCAGAAAAAGTTTTAGCGCGTGAAATTGATGCCAATGCTCACAATGATTTTGTGAAGAAAATGATTCAAGAACTGTAAGGCGGTAGCTATGGCAGAACTTTCCACCGTAGCACGTCCTTACGCAGAAGCGATTATCAACTTAGCGACAGAGAACAGTGCTTTAGATAAGTGGTCTGAAAATTTAGGCTTTTTATCTGCGACAACACAAGATGATGCTGTTGTTAAGATGGTTGCCAATCCAAGCGTTAATACAAAAATATTGACTAAGATTTTACTTGATATTTGTGAATCGCAAGATGACGGTGTCAAGAATTTAGTTAAGACTTTAATTGACAATCAACGTTTGGACGTTGTGCCGTATATTGCGGTTGAATACGAAAAGTTAAAAGCGGAAAAGCAAAATAAGCTCAAGGTCGAGCTGGTGTCTGCTTATGAAGTAGCACCCGAGCAGCAACAGGAGTTGCAAACCGCTTTACAAAAACGTTTTGGCAAACAGATAGATATAAATATCAGTATTGATGCTGAGCTTATTGGTGGCTGGATGATTCGCGCAGGCGATGATGTCATTGATGCTTCTGTTAAAGGACGTTTGCAACAATTGGCTACTGAGTTACGCCAATAAGAACGAGATTTGAGGAATATGCAGCTTAATCCATCAGAAATCAGTGAACTGATTAAAAAGAAAATTGAAAGTTATGATCTAGAAACAGAATCTCGTAGCGAAGGCTCTGTTGTTAGCGTAACTGACGGTATCGTCCGTATTCACGGATTAGCAGATGCGTTACAAGGTGAAATGCTTGACTTCGGCGAAGGCACGTTTGGCATGGCATTAAACCTTGAGCAAGACTCTGTTGGTGCGGTAGTTTTAGGTCCTTATGAACATATTTCAGAAGGCCATACCGTAAAATGTACAGGTAAGATTTTAGAAGTGCCTGTAGGTACTGAGTTATTAGGTCGTGTTGTTGGCCCATTGGGTAATACAATTGATGGTAAAGGTGCAACAAATGCAACTCAAACTTTACCTTTAGAGCGTATTGCACCGGGGGTTATTAGCCGTCAATCAGTTGATGAGCCTGTGCAAACAGGTTTGAAATCAATTGACGCTATGGTACCTATCGGTCGTGGTCAACGTGAGTTGATTATTGGCGATCGTCAAACAGGCAAAACAGCCGTTGCAATTGACACGATTATCAATCAAAAAGATACGGGCGTTAAGTGTATCTATGTTGCGATTGGTCAAAAAGCGTCATCTATTGCGAACGTTGTACGTAAATTAGAAGAGCATGGTGCAATGGATCACACGATCATTGTTGCAGCATCTGCTTCTGAATCTGCGGCGTTACAATTTATTGCACCTTATGCTGGTTGTGCAATGGGTGAATACTTCCGTGATCGTGGTGAAGACGCGTTAATTATTTATGATGATTTGACTAAACAAGCTTGGGCTTATCGTCAAGTCTCATTATTATTACGTCGTCCTCCCGGTCGTGAAGCGTATCCTGGTGATGTTTTCTACTTGCATTCACGTTTATTAGAACGTGCAGCGCGTGTTAACCCAGTTTATGTTGAAAGAATGACGAATGGTGAAGTGAAAGGTAAAACAGGTTCTTTAACCGCATTGCCTATCATTGAAACGCAAGCGGGTGACGTATCTGCTTTCGTACCAACCAACGTTATTTCGATTACTGACGGTCAAATCTACTTAGAAACTGATTTATTTAACGCGGGTGTTCGTCCAGCGATTAACCCGGGTTTATCAGTCTCTCGTGTAGGTGGTGCTGCCCAAACTAAGATCATTAAGAAATTAGGTGGTGGTGTCCGTTTAGATTTAGCGCAATATCGTGAGTTAGCGGCGTTCGCACAGTTTGCTTCGGATTTAGATGAAAATACACGTAAGCAAATTGAACGTGGTCAACGTGTTACTGAGTTGATGAAACAAAAACAATATGCGCCATTAAGCGTTGCTGAAATGGGTGCGTCATTGTTCGCGGTCAACAAAGGTTACATCGATGAAGTGCCTGTCAATAAAGTGTTAGATTTTGAACATGCGTTGCAAGCTTATATGAAAGCGAACCATGCTGACTTAATGAACACTATTGACGAAACTGGCGGTTATGACAAAGATATCGAAGGCAAGTTAACAGCTGCTTTAGATGACTTCGTTGCAAATCACCAAAGCTGGTAATTTGTTTTAGTGTGTACAAGGATGTATGC
>JAYQWJ020000113.1:0-1800 GCA_035829175.2 Candidatus Albibeggiatoa psychrophila | reverse complement strand
TTTTACACAGGTCTACGCTGACGTTCGTATAAGAATTTCAACACCTCGCCACGATAGTGATTGTAATCCTTGTCTTCTGCCAAAGCTAAACGATCGCGGGGACGTTCTAATTTCACAGGCATCACTTCGCCGACTGTCGCCTCAGGGCCATTGGTCATCATCACAATATAATCCGATAATAAAACCGCCTCATCCACATCATGAGTAATCATAATCACCGTATTGCCTAAATCCGCATGAATTTCCATTACCGAATCTTGCAAATGCGCTCGCGTCAACGCATCCAGTGCACCAAACGGCTCATCCATTAACAATACTTCAGGCTGCATCGCCAAGGCACGAGCAATCCCCACACGCTGCTTCATCCCGCCCGAAATCTCATCAGGACGCTTGTCCATCGCGTGATCCATGTGAACCAATTTTAAATTATGCTCAATCCAATCCTTTAGTTCACCTTTGGATTTTTTGCCTTTAAATACCGTATTTACTGCTAATTCCACATTTTGATATGACGTAAGCCAAGGCAATAATGAATGGTTTTGAAATACCACTGCACGCTCAGGGCCCGGTTCATTGACCTCTTTATTGTTGAGCAATACGCCGCCTGTTGTCGCTTGATATAAACCTGCAACAATATTGAGTACCGTGGATTTACCGCAACCTGAGTGACCAATCAATGAGATGAATTCACCTTTATTGATTTTCAAATTCACATCATCTAAGGCTTTAAATGGGCCGTTAGGGGTTGGAAACTCAATCGAAACGTTGCTTAATTCTAAATGAGTATGATTCATTGTGTTGTCCTTTTCCTAACGTAATGCCACGCTTTTATCCCAAGAAATACGACTTTGTATCAATAAAATCGCGCGGTCGAGTAGAAAACCAATCAGACCAATGTGCAGCACTGCCACAATGATTCTACCCAATGAGTCAGAACTACCATTCTGGAATTCATCCCATACAAATTTGCCTAAGCCGGGATTTTGCGCCAACATTTCAGCCGCAATCAATACCATCCACGCAATACCCATCGATAAACGTAAACCTGTAAAAATCATCGGAATCGCTGAAGGCAACACAATCATACGAATATGCGTAAACCAACCTAAACGTAATACTTTGCTGACATTAATAAGGTCTTTACTGATATTGGTCACACCAACTGAAGTATTAATCAGCGTCGGCCATAAACAGCACAAGGTCACGGTAACGGCGGAAACAATAAATGATTTTGAAAACATCGGGTCTTTAGAAACATACGCGGCACTGACAATCATGGTCACAATCGGTAGCCATGCCAAGGGTGATACGGGTTTAAAGAGTTGTACCAGCGGGTTAATTGCTGCATGTAAAGTTTGGCTTAATCCCGTCATTATTCCTATGGGAATGGCAATCACCGAGGCCAATATAAAACCCACCATCACGGTGAAAAGACTGGTCCATATTTGGTCAAAAAAAGTCGGTTTACCTGTGTAATTTCTCGTTTTGATTTTAGCCTCAGGATTTTTAGCTAATTTTTTTTCATTACGAATTCGTTGGCGTTCATGAAAGGCTTCTGCTTTGGTACGCTCTTCTTTGTGTTCAACGATAAGATTGGTAAATTGATGATAAACTTGTACAGGTGTCGGTATCGCGCCTAATGAGGTCACAACTTGTGGTGCGAGTAAATGCCATAAGAGTAAAAAGCTGAGTATGCCTAAACTGGGAATGATAAAGTTGCTGGCAATGCTTACCAGTTTAAAAGGAAATTGGGTTATCGTTTTCATGAAATATCCTGAGTGTCAATTATGCTCGTTTCCA
>JAYQWJ020000112.1:0-2331 GCA_035829175.2 Candidatus Albibeggiatoa psychrophila | reverse complement strand
AAATCTCTGGTAATGATATAGCGACTAGTACCACAGAAAAATACATCGCTATTAAACAAGCAACTAAGCCAACTATTTCATCTGAACTTAATACAAGTTTATGTGGAAGTGTTGAATATAAATTCACTGCACAAGCTCCTAATAATGATAATATTGATACTGTAACTTGGAAATTAGATGGTAATGAAATTCCTGATACTACTGATAAAACAGAAATTAATTATCAATTTACCAAAGCAGGTACTTACACAATTACTGCTAATATCGTGACTGCAACATCCACTGTCACTGAGCCTCAAGAAATTATCATTGAGGAAGATGATTTAAACATTAATTGTCCTGAGGCAAACTTTACTATAAGTCAACCAGTACAAGCCTGCCGTACAATCACCTACGATGTAGATGCGAGCACTGCAACAACAAACGATGAAAACGATCCACTTGTTGGCTATCAATGGATAGTATTAGACGTAAATGATGCCCCTGTGTTGAGCAGTAACTACACAATTGAAAATCAATCGCAATCAAAAGCGACTATTGATATTAAAGCAATCGGTAATTACAAAATTGGCTTGACCGTCACGACACAAAACACTTATACAAATACGACAACTCAATCTATCGCCGCTATTGCAACCTTGCCAGAAGTAGGTTGTCCACAACAAGTTGAATTTGAAGCAACTGCGTTACCTGATGGTCAAACCTTTATCTTTACCGTTTCACCTGCGAATCAAACTTACACTTGGCTGGTGAATACGAAAACAAGAGACTTCATTAAATTGTCAGAAGGGCGTTATAAATACACTATCACAACGCAAGATATACCTTTCTACTCACCTTATGATGAAATTTTCTATTATGAAGTGAGTCCACAAGCTAGTGACGCAACACTTAAACCTGCTAAACCTGAAAAATTAGTTTTAAAACAACAAAATGCTATCACTCTAGCGATTCCACGTTTAGTAGCGCAACTTGTAGACAACGACTTAATATTAGATGTCTTGAATCGTGAAGAATATCCAGATATTCAAGTTGATATTGAACAAAACAATAAAAACTTAGCGAATGAAGAAACCGAGTCTGGTCAATACAAATTTGCAACTGTTGATATTATAGAAGGTGAGGCAATCATTCAATTGTCGGCAAATAAAATCGAAATACCATTAACCAAGCAAAATAATATCATTACAGTCAAACCTTATGTAAGTGTTATTACACCAACATTAGATGCCATCAATGTAGAAGCACCTTATTCTATCTACGTTGATGGTTCAAATAGCTATATGCCAATGCAAAATGACAGTATTGATAGCTATCAATGGTGGTTATTCCCTACTGATCTTGAAAATGTAGCAACATGTAATGATGCTGACGTAATAAAGCAAACTACAGGTTTACAAGGTGATTTAACCCAAGCGCGAACCAATTTAACCCTAACCAATCAGGGTAGTTATAAAATATGCTTGACCGTGACCAGCAAAAATGGAGTGGAAAATAGTGCGGGTACAGGCATTATCAATATAGCTTCTTACACTCAACACCAAGTAGGCATTCAACGTTATACAGGCAATTTAGCAGCAGGGAACTTAATACCATACAATCCTGAACAGCCTATAATAGAAACAATAACCTTCTATGGTGATGTATTTGTTGCTAACCAAGCGAAACAAATTGACGGCAATAATATTATTGTTAACCTTAGCACTGAAGACAACGCGGTTAGTGTCTTTATGAATATTGAAGTGCCCACATCTTTATTAAATAGCACTGCCACCATTTATAATATCTTACAAGTGATACCGCCAAACTGGGGTGACGATTTAGGTATCTGGTACATGCAAACCCCAGAAACTTATCCGCTCTATGATGAATGGTTGCTGCTTGATGAAAATAACAATGTTAATTTTGCAGCATTAAAACCTTCTATCCAACAAATACAGCTTAAACAAAACAATACTATTGTGCTTTACAATGGAGATTTTGAAGGTATGGCTGGCAATTACAACTTTTTTGTCATCTTGGAACAAGAAAAGACTCCAGGTGACTATGATTACTATTTTAGTGTTCCACCTCTGGCACTAGAAGTGACAAAACCATCGCTTTAGTTTAAAATTATTTGCAGAATGTGCATAGTTAGTATAATTACTTCAATGCACATTCTTTAATTCTACACAAGGAAACATGAATGTTTAAGTTGACTCGTATCGCAACAACATTATTATTAGGAATGAGTTTATTACATGCGCCTGTTTATGCTGATGACGCAAAAATAGAACAAGCAAAACCTGCAGCTTCT
The DNA here is from genome assembly GCA_035829175.2 of Candidatus Albibeggiatoa psychrophila. Taxonomy (GTDB): domain Bacteria; phylum Pseudomonadota; class Gammaproteobacteria; order Beggiatoales; family Beggiatoaceae; genus Albibeggiatoa; species Albibeggiatoa psychrophila. The sequence continues at coordinate 35 of JAYQWJ020000112.1, read as the reverse complement.
CCTGAAGAAACACCGTTAATTGAACAAAAAGATCA
>JAYQWJ020000111.1:0-3127 GCA_035829175.2 Candidatus Albibeggiatoa psychrophila | reverse complement strand
ACCACAGCTTGAACAGGTTTTTGAACTGGGAAAAATCTATTGGCAATAATCAGTTCACAATTTCTTAACTTAGCTTTGTATTCAATCTGTTGACGCAGATAACCAAAGCCTGCATCACTGATACTACGTGCCAACTTATGATTTTTTATCATACCTTTAACATTCAAATCTTCTATAACGATTCGGTCAAAGCGGCTGGTTAGATAATCACTGAGTTGATGTAAAACCGCTTTAAGTTGATTGTTTTTAGGTTTAGTGAACAGTGTGTGCTTCTTCGTTATAGACTAAATCTTCCATCCAAATAAACGCTTCTTCTTGACCGGGTTGATTAAATAACACCATTAATATCACCCACTTCAATTGGTCTAAATTAAAATCATCACATTCCAACGCCATTGCGCGATCAATCACCAATTCACGCCCAAAATTATCCAAAACACTCATTTGCTCTAAAAACAGTAAAAAGCCTCGACATTCAATATCTAAGTGGTCACATTCAGACGGTAAATAGACCCGAATCGATTTAGAACTAGGAGAATCACTAGGTGGCTGAAATTGTTGTTCTGCCAAACCTTCAAGCCATTCAAATGCTTTACTGACTTCATAACTAGGAAAACCCGACTCAATTAATTCTACGGTTAATGTATCTTGGTCATGTTCAAAAGGCATGTCGTCATCCACATAGTGCTCAAATAAAAACATCAATACATCAATAGTGTTTTCTTTCAAGAGACTTCTCCTCAATTTCTGACATAGAGACCACCCATTTGGGATGATACTAAGCCTTGTAATTCTAAAATCAATAACATAGAAGAAACTTCTCCCACATTTAATTGACTCACATCTACTAAATCATCAATCGAAATAGGGATTGCGCCCATGCAGTCATATAGCGTTTTATACTGCGGGTCTAATTCATCAAATTTATTGTCATTTACAACGCTTGGAGCAGGTGAATGAAATGCCTTGTTTGCTATAACAGGCGCTGGATTTATCCCATGAGTTGGAATATGAATTAATAACTCTTCAATCACATCATTCGCTGATTCAACCAGTTTTGCCCCTTCTTTAATCAAAGCATGACAACCGCGTGCCAATTTATTATGTATTGAACCGGGAATTGCAAAAACTTCACGTCCTTGCTCAGATGCCAAACGTGCCGTAATTAATGAACCACTACGCACATTAGCTTCAATCACCAACGTACCTAATGTCATGCCGCTGATAATACGATTCCGACGTGGAAAATTTTCTGAATGTGGCGGGGTTTTTAAAGGGAATTCTGACACTAACAAACCATGTTGAGCAATTTCATGTGCAAGTTGATGATTTTGAGCTGGATACACACGGTCTAAACCTGTGCCTGTGACCGCAATCGTTTTTCCATTCACGGCGATTGCTCCCCAGTGTGCTGCCTCATCAATCCCTTTAGCCAAGCCACTCGTAATTGTAAATCCAGCTTGGGCAATGTGATTTGCGAACTCTTTTGCCAAGTCATAGCCTTGTTGACTCGGATTGCGTGTACCAACAATTGCAACTTGTGGGGTTTGTAAAATCTCTAATTGACCATGCACATATAAAATCGGCGGTGCGCCATGGACATCACGCAAATAAATTGGATATTGTGGATGTTCAAGCGTTAGCAAATGATTGTCGGGTTGTTGTAACCAATTTAACTCTTCATCTATGAGTTGCCAGTCTGGATTTTGTAGATAATCAATGGTTTTACTTTTTAACCCTGCATCTAACCAATCCTTTTGCGTTGCTGAAAATACCGCTTCGGGATGACCAAAACGTTTTAATAGTCGACCAAATGTGACAGCACCAATGAGTGGTGCTTGGTTCAATGCCAACCAATATTTTAAATTTTCAGTCGACATTAGGGGATAGTCACTTCATCCAATAAACTAATTGCACGTTGTGCTTTCATCACCAAGGCATAACTTACTCTATCAAAAGATTTAAATACCATCAATGTGCCCGATTTTTGATTGGGTAAAGTCACTAATTCATGGGTTACAGGGTCTTTGACCAAGTTGCCGCCTTTATTTGTAATTAAGACATGACCACGTTCCAAACCATCATCAAGCCCCTTGTTTAAGATCACAATTTGGTATTGTCCAACTTGAGCCACGCCATTGATAACGGCAATAATTCTAGCAGATTCGCCTTCTAAATAATCAGGTTTGCGGGGTTTAAAATCTTCACTCAACTCGTCAGGATTATCTAGTGGTACGAGCAAGTCACCGTCGTAAATTCCTTGGGTAAATGATAAAACCCGTAATGTTGCAGGATCACCCATTTTTTCCATTTGGGCAACACCTAAATAAAGCGTTTCTTGGGCTAAAAATTCACCTGTATCGGGGTCGGTAAATTGTTGACCTAAACGAACAACTGCATAACGTTCTTGGTAATCATATTCGTCCAAGCCTCGGACATAAATCAATGTGCCTGAAGTAACGAGCAGCGTCCCATCGGCATTTGCAACAATATATCCCGCTGCGTCTAATTCATCTAAGCTTAAAATTCTGGGCTGAGTTAGAAAATGTTGGATAATATCGGTTGAAATCGTAGGAATTTCTCGTAGCTCTTTAATGATTCGAGTCATAGGGGATAGTTTGACGGTACGACCCCGTTTAATTTGCAGAGCATATTGTCCTGAAGTAAGTTCTAACATTGACACCACATCGCCAATTCGAATTTGAGGAATATTATTGCCCCACAATTCACTTGCCAGTAGCGGGTCAGTCACAAATCGTTTCAGCACTTGATACATAGTATCGTTAGGCACAACAATATAGTGTTCGGGATAATTGGGAGTGTGTTCAGCGTTGGGATTCAATAATAGAAGTGTCGGCGCACCAGCAGCATAAACAGGCAGTAAATGTAGCGAGCATAATATCAATAAGAGTAAAGCACGTAGGATTGTTTTCATTATCATTTAGCAACAAATTGGTTTTTTACTTTTATATCATAAATACAGGCAACAAGTAAGAGAGATTTTAATTTTCAATTATCCGTTTATAAACCCATTACGATTTAACAACCATCCAATCATTAACAATATTAAAACCTTGCTTTGCATCAGACTCCCAAGAAAATCAAACCATCCTAAAATCATCATCAC
>JAYQWJ020000110.1:0-4229 GCA_035829175.2 Candidatus Albibeggiatoa psychrophila | reverse complement strand
CCCAAGTTTACTTTCACGCCACGCCCGTCCTTACATTGCAAACATCTTTTTTTGACAATAAATTAATCCTAAGCAATAAACACCCGACCCACAGGGCTATGAGCTGTATTCCCTTTTGCATCAATCGCTTCCACAAAATAACGAATATTCCCCGTACCTTTTGGCAAACTGGCAACATATTGATTTGCAGCTATACAAGCTTGAGTTTGAGAAGGATAGCCGCCCATATCTTCCATTTCAATACTGTGTGTTTTACCGTCTTCAGTGAAATAATGCAATGTAACGGCTTTAACTCCTAAAATATCATATACAAATGTACGAAACGTCGCCTCTTCAGGTGCGGCAGTTAAACAGTTATTACCCCATGTTTCACCACCCGGATTCGCAGGACGTACCCAAGGCATAAAAATAGTGGGTGCGGTTTTATCTTGTTTAGATTTAATGAGTTGGTTAATTAAACTGCCTGCCAATGTCCATGCTTGATTGGCTGCTTTTGTAACTTGTCCATCCCACACTTCCTGCCCAGTCCAATACCAATAACAACTTGTTTCTGCGGTATAAAGTAAACGACGCAAATTCTGATACAACTCTCCCGTCTCACCTGAATCCTCCACGCTATGCACCACATTTTGTAACGCGGTCAGCACTGCCCAACTATTCAAATCAGGTGAATACTCTTGCTCAGCCATCGAAAACCATTTAGTAAATTGTGGATCGCCATTGTCCGCACCCGCCCAAGCACCTGCTTCAATATGCACTTTATTATTCGGGTCAACAGGAAACTGCTGTAAATAGTCCTGAATGGTGATTAATTGGAAACGCGGGTCATTTTGACACATTTGGACTAAACGCCCCGTATTAGAATTGTAATAACTTTCAGCGCCACCGCCATAATTATCACCATCAGAATGCAAAATAAAAAACGGCGGATGTTTCGGATCATAAGTGTTGGTTTTCAGCATTTGCTCATAGAGTTGCCCCATGACTTGCTCATACTGCAATGCCCCGTAACCACCTCGCGCATCCTCATTGCCTAAATAACGCTCTGCGGGCACACCGATAATTTCATGGGTTTCACCTTTGTGGTCGGTATAGGTCAACATGCAAGGTTTTAATAATTGTGGAGAAATCTGACTCGGGGCCCAAACATTATTTACTTGCAGCCAATCATCAACAGGCGGATTTAACTGGTCAGCAGGATTGGGTGGCAACATTCCTTCAGACATGCCCGCATAAGGATAATCTTGGCAAGCACGGAAATGATGAATTGAATCATAAATCACCGCATTAACCCCTGCTTTTTTCAGAGCTGGAATCAAATGGGCTTGAAAGGCGGTTTCAGGTGGAAATAACACATCACTGGCTGGAATGCCAAAAGTATCTTGAATAATCTCTCGATGCCATTCGATTTGCCCAATCACATCACGTTCAGGCATTAACGGCATTAAAGGATGAAAATAACCAAAAGCGGTGAAATCAACTCGTGGATTGTTCAACGCAGTGGTTTGCTGCGCAACATCATATAAAGCTTGCTGCCAGTTTTGAAAAATCCCATTGGCACGACCTGTGGCAGAACAACGGTTTAACTGTTCAATCAGCGAGCCTGACCAACTGGTGGAAAGTCCCGCATGAGATAATCCACCATGAATATATTGCCACACCGCGTCAGAAATATAATGCGTATAAGCCCCTTGACGTTGCCCAAAAATATCCTCTTTTTCACCATCCCAATAATCCACATCAGCGGCATCATAATAAGGTTGGTGCAAATGTTTATGAATCCCAAAATAAATAACAGGCTGTTCAGAAACTTGTAATGTTATTTGCTTTTTGGGTTGGACTTGCCGATTTTTGTGGTTTTGCTGATCGGAGTGTTTTTTTTTGATGCAGGCTCCTTGACGACGATTTCATGATATACTTTAATCCAATCATCAACTTGCGCAGTTTCAAGCTCGGCGACTTTGCAACCTTCAATTTGTAAATAGATTTTGCCTGCTTGATATAATTCAGCGGGCACTTGAAAACGATAGCGATTTTTACCTTTTTTGCTCACGAACTGATCTTTTATGATATGTTCTGAGCCTTCATCTTGACGTACAATCATCTGAGGGAAAGGCACTTCACCATCTGTGAGCATTGTCACGCTAAAGCCTTTACCTATCAATGGATGTTTGGGTAATCCTACACTAATAATTTTGCTAAACACCATCACGCCTCCAACCTTGTGAGGTCTAGTGAATTTATAAGTTTATAAACCTAAGTTATTGGTATAATTATCTCTCAAGTTATTTTAATACTAAGACCATTTGCAACAAGACGCAAGGGCTATTTGGTGCTTTTAACGTAAAATAAGCCTAAAATGTTTTTATGAGGGCGTTTTGACAAAATGGTTTTATGCGCTGGATAATTTTTAATTCTATTCTAATAGTTTGTCTCAATTTTTAAAGATATTTTAAGATGAATCAAAAAAAAGCGGTTATTTTGGTTTCAGGTGGTTTGGATTCTGCGACCACACTTGCCATTGCAAAATCACAGGGTTATGCCTGTTATGCGTTGAGTTTTAATTATGGACAACGCAGCCTTTCGGAAATCAATGCGGCGAAACAGGTGACGGCGCATTTTGAGGTGCTTGAACATAAATTTATTCAATTGGATTTGCGTGGAATTGGCGGTTCGGCGTTGACTGATGATGATATTAATGTACCGATAACAGGGGTTGCTCAAAACATTCCTGTCACCTATGTGCCTGCAAGAAATACAGTTTTTTTATCATTGGCGTTAGCTTGGGCGGAAGTATTGGGCGCGACGGATATTTTTATTGGAGTGAATGCGGTGGATTATTCGGGTTATCCTGATTGTCGTCCTGAGTTTATTCAGGCGTTTACGCAATTGGCGAATATGGCGACCAAAGCGGGTGTGGAAGGACAGCGGTTTGAGATTCATACGCCGTTAATCGATTTAACTAAAGGGCAAATTATTGAAGCAGGGTTGAAATTGGGAATGGATTATAGTTTGACGGTTTCTTGTTATCAGGCGAGTGCGGAAGGTTTTGCCTGTGGCGTATGTGATTCTTGTCGCTTGAGAAAACAGGGGTTTGAACAGGCGGGCGTGGCTGACCCAACCCATTACCAGAGTTAATAGTTGTTGCCTTTCATATATTGATGAACATCAAACCTCGTTGATTAAATGCTTAGGAAAACGCGATGTTTCTTCAATCATAGTGCAATATGTTGGAACAAGGTGATAGAGTGCGAAATGTCCGATATAAAAAAACGAATTTATAATAAACATATATTTATTTGATTTTGAACTGTATTTTATCTATATGTTATGACATATTAGTAATTGCTCATTGTTAATTATTCATTGAAAAGCTATACTCAATGCCAACAATTTAACTCTGTTTTTAAACTTACTCTTTTCACGCAAAGGAGGCTTACTATGTATAAGACAGCTCTACTTGGTTTGTCTTTAGGTATTGCTTTAATTAGCTTTTCTAACAATTCTCCCATTAGTTTAATTCAATCCGCGCAAGCTGATTCTCCGCTAATGTATACCCCTAAAGTTGATGGTGCGCCGACCCGTCGTGTTGGGGGTGGTACTCGTGGTGGTTTACAAATGTTTACCCCTAAAGTTGATGGTGCGCCTTCACGTCGTGTGGGTGGTGGTACTCGTGGTTTAAGTGATAGTGCAACTATTCCTATGTTGGCGGTTATTGCACCTGAGCATACGGGCTTGACTATAAGCGAACAACCTACGCTGTATTGGTATGTTTCTAGTGATGTCAATGTGCCGTTCAGTTTTACGTTAACTTATGATGACTCTGAAATTGAATCGGGTAGAGTTTCATTACAGGATAGTATCGACCCTGTTTTAGAAGCTAAAATTTCCGACCCCGGAACAGGTATTCAAGCGATTGATTTATCAAAATATAATGTTAATTTAAAACATGATCTTGTGTATCGTTGGGCTATTTCGATGGTTGCGGAAGGTATGCGTTCTAACGACATCGTCACCGAAGGCACAATTAAATTTATTAATAAACCTGACACTTTAGATGCTGAGTTGGCTAAAGCGGATGAAAAGCGTTTTGCACACGTTTATGCGCAAGAAGGCATTTGGTATGATGCAATTGAGTCTTTATCTCAAATGATTGTTAAATATCCAAACGAAAAACAATTTGCAGAAGATCGTGACAGCTTGTTAAAACAAGTGGGTTTAGATTTTAG
>JAYQWJ020000109.1:0-11155 GCA_035829175.2 Candidatus Albibeggiatoa psychrophila | reverse complement strand
ACGCCAATAATGGATAAAAATAATAAACCAACGGCTCGCCATATACTGACAAAAGGTTGCATATTGTCTAATTCATTCTGACTTAAAGGCAATTCTTTATAACCTAAAAACATTGGTTTGACTAAATTTTCCCGCTTAACGATTAAATAAAAAAACACCGCTAAAACGTGAATCGCGCCCAAGATCAATAAAATATCAAAATTCACTTTATGAATCAGTAATATCTTTTGGCTTAGTTCAACAGAAATCCAGTTCGATAATACACCTTGAATCGCTATATTTTCATTGAAAACAAACAAGCCTGTCACAACTTGAATCAATAGACATAACAACAACAAAATAATAGACAAGCCTCCTAGCGGATTATGACCAACATAAGCGGGTGGTTTAAGCTGAATCATCACACTGGCATAATGCAAAATGCGGTAAGTTGGATAAATGAAATCTTCAAATCGTGAATGATAACTACCGAAAAATCCCCATAAAATCCTAAACAGAACTAAAATTAAAATACCATAACCGCCTATCTGGTGAAGCCAAGCATAATCATCAAAATGATAGCTACTCCACCACTGCAAGCCAATTAGTAATACAATGCTCCAATGAAAAACACGTATAGGAATATCCCATACAAAAACTTTGGTTATATTTTGATAATTAGACGGGTTCATTGCTATATTTCCAATTTAATTGTCGTCAGTATATCTGATAAGCAAAAATGTTAAACTAGGCAGCTCAAGAGCATCACAAATTTTGCATAAGCTCCTATACTTTATAAATTCAATCAAGTACATGATGACTTATGGTAAATAAATACGTTGTTCTCATTACTGTTGCTTTACTCGGATTAGCCATTGCTATCGTTGGTGCAGGCTTGCCTTGCCATACTGATAACCAAAGCATGTTTTATTATTCCAAACCCTTTTTGCTATCCAGTTTATTTTTCTATTTAGTCATTTTCATGACAAGCTTGATCATCTTTTATTTACATCAACTTTTTCAATACAAAGACAAACTACAAACTGAGATACAAAAGCAGGCTCGAACTGCTGTAGAATTAGCTCAAGCTCAACAGAGATTAGAGCAAATGAATGAATTATTAGAATCTGAAATAACCTCTCAAACCGAAGAACTGGCTGTCCAAGCCGAAGCATTAAGCCAAAAAAACTACTTACTTGAACAAGAAATTGAACAACGTATCCAAGTTGAGCAAACATTGCGCCGTAGTGAAAAACGATTTCATACCATACTAGATCACTTGCCTGCTTATGTGTATTTGCAAGATAAAAATGAGCAGCTTCATTATGCAAATCAGTATTTCTATAAAATTTTTGGTGAACAAATGACTGCTCAAGTCTGTCATGAAATATCAACAAATCAATCAAATACTTCTACAAACCATCCTGCTCACGATATTCTAACTGATATTAACAAGCAACCTCAACGCTGGGAATGTGAGACCGAAAATGGTCAGATTTATTCAGTGCAAGCTTATCCCTATGAAGATATTGACGGCACACCACTTGTCCTTGAAATGGGTGTTAATATTACGGAAATGAAGCAAACCCAACAGCATTTAAAGCTCAGCCAAGAACGACTTAATTTGGCACTAAAAGGCACAAGTGGTGGAATCTGGGATTGGAATTTAGAAACGAATAAAGTTTATTTTTCAACTCGTTGGAAGGCAATGATTGGCTATACTGACAATGAAATCAGTAACGGTATAGAGGAATGGCATAAACGTATTCATCCAAAAGATAAAAGCTTTGTTTTAGAATTAATTCAGTATTATTTAACCAAAAATTATGCAACTTATGAAAATACTTATCGCTTAAAACACAAACAAGGTCATTATATTTGGGTGTTAGATAGAGGTTTAGCAATGTGGGATAAAAATATTGCGCCCAATCGTTTTACTGGAATGCACGTTGATATTAGCCATCAGAAAATAATAGAACAGGTATTACGTCGAAAAGAAGAATTTTTACGTTCTCTACTTGATAGTGTGCCGCAATATATTTTTTGGAAGGATACTAATTCAATATTTCAGGGCTGTAATCAAAGTTTTGCTGATTTAGTAGGACTTGATAGCCCAAAAGATATTTTTGGTAAAACCGATTTTGATTTAGTCTCTGTGGATAGGGCTAAGCGGTTTCAACAAATAGATGCACAGATTATTGCACAAAATAAGCCGCGCTATAATATTGAAGAACAAGTTGATTTGAAAAATAATATGGTGTGGCTCGAAACCAGTAAAATACCACTACATGATGATAATGGAAATGTAAGTGGTTTATTAATCTCTATCAGCAATGTCAGTGAACGCAAAAAAGCAGAACAATTACTCAAGAAATATAACGATAAATTAGAGCAAAAAGTAACAGAACGTACTCAAGAATTAGCCCGTAAAAATGAATTATTACAAATTTCTCAGCATCGATTTACTACCGTATTAGACAGCTTAAGTTCTGCTGTTTATGTCGCTGATATGGAAACATTTGAAATTTTGTTTGTTAATCATAAAGCCCAAGAATTTTTTGGTGAAAACTTAATTGGTAATACTTGCTGGAAAATTTTTTATAACAATCAAGATGGTGCATGTCATTTTTGTTCTAATGCCAAACTTGTGGCAGATAATAAACCAACAGGTTTGCTCTCATGTGAATATTTTAATAATAAAGTGCATCGCTGGTTTTTCCTACAAGAGCAAGCTATTTATTGGGACAATGGCAAAATTGTACGCTTATCTGTTGCAACCGATATTACTGAACGTAAACAAGCTGAAGTAATGTTACGCGAAAGTCAAAATCGGTTATTAGAGACTCAACGCATTGCACATATTGGACATTGGGAATGGAATTTACAAAGCCGCCAAGTATTTTGCTCCGAAGAAGTGGCGCGACAATTTGGCTATTCTTACAAGACGAAATGTGTTTCGATAGATGTTTTTAGACAAGCAATTCATCCAGACGATAGAGATTTTGTGCAGGAAAAAATAAAAAAGGCTTTGCAAACAAATGGTTGCTATACTACAGAGTTTAGAATTCAAAATAAGGAACGTTTGGTTTATTTACAAATCATTGCTGAGGTTGTGACCAATAAAGCGGGTATAGCAACCTATATTATTGGTTCATCTCAAGATATTACAGAACGTAAACAAGCTGAAATTCAGCTAAAACAAACTTATGAAGAATTGACCCAATTTAAAAATACTTTAGATAAAACCCTTGATTCTATTCTCATGAATGATGTAGAAACCATGCGTTTTATTTATGTTAACGAAGGCGCAAAAAAATTACTCGGTTATTCAGAACAAGAATTATTCCAATTAACTCCCTCAGACATAGCCAAAGGATGTAGCCCTGAAATAGTCCACGAAATGGTTCAACCGTTGATTAATTACGAAATTCCAGCCCTCAAATTTGAAGTCAATTTAGAAAGCCAAACCCAACAACTTATACCTGTTGAAGTCTTTATCCAATATTTTGAAGTATCCGCACAAGACAGACGTTTTATTGCTGTGGTGCGTGATATTACCGAACGTAAAGAGGTTGAACTTCAATTACAACAAGCAATTTGCACCGCGCGTGAGGCACAGATTGAATCTGAAAAAGCCAATCAAGCGAAGACCCTGTTTTTAGCCAATATGAGTCATGAATTACGCACTCCATTGAATGGGATTTTGGGTTATGCACAATTATTGGAACGCGATAAAAACTTATCAAACAAACAATTACAATCCCTCAATATTATTCAGCGTAGTGGAGAGCATTTGCTCACTTTGATTAACGATATTTTAGACTTATCCAAGATTGAAGCAGGTAAGTTTGAACTGTATCCTACAGAGTTTCGTTTAGCTGAATTTTTACTGGATATTGTTGATTTGTTTTCAATTCGCGCGAAACAAAAAGGGATTGATTTTAGCTATAAACAATTAACCCAAGATCAGCAAAACTTTCCTATTGAAGTGTATTTGGATGAAAAGCGTTTGCGCCAAATCTTATTGAATTTACTCAGTAATGCGATAAAATTTACCGATACTGGCAAAGTCTGTTTAAAATATATTTATCGTGAACAACGGCTACGTTTTGAAGTGCAGGATACAGGGTTAGGGATTAACCAACAGTATTTAAACAGCATTTTCGAGCCTTTTCAGCAAATAGAGAATTTACACACCAAAAGTCAGGAAGGTACAGGACTGGGTTTACCTATTACACAACGTTTAGTCTATATGATGAATGGTGAATTACATGTTGAAACCGAACCAAGTAAAGGCAGTTTGTTTTGGTTTGAAATTCCGCTATCAAAAGCACGTTATGTAAATAAGCAAGCTATTGCGCCGACACAGCAATCACAACACATTATCGGTTATCGACTTGTGAATTCTACATCTCAACACAAACTTAAAGTACTCATTGCCGATGATATTAAAGAAAATGGATTATTACTAGAGAGTTTATTAGAGCCACTTGGTTTTAAAATCCAGCAAGCGCAAGATGGTCGGCAAGCAATTAAAAAAGCAAAAGAATTTCACCCTGACATCATTATTATGGACATGAAAATGCCGATAATGGATGGCTTAGAAACAACTAGAATATTACGTCAATTGCCATTATTTGAAAATACGCTGATTATTGCGTTTTCAGCCAGCGTGTTAGAACAGCAACAAAAAGATATGTTAGCAGCGGGTTGTAATGATTTCTTATCTAAACCAATAAAAGGTAATGATTTATTTAATTGTTTGGTTAAGAATTGTCCATTAGAATGGATATATGATAACTATCAAATTGAAGCACTGACAGACCCAAGCCCTAAGCAAATTACATTGCCACCTGCACATGAGTTAGAAATCTTATTTAAATTGTCTGTTTCTGGTAAAGTACAAGCTATTCAATCGCGTTTAGAAAATTTACAAAAATGTTATATTGATTCAAAAGTATTTACCGATGAAATTCAGACCTTATTAGATAACTTTGAATTAAAAAAATTGAAGGAAGTTTTAAAACAATATTTATCTTAGTGATGCTAAATCTCAGTTTGGACTATTTCTTGATTAGTAAGCTTTTAAACTAATAAATACCATTGACCCTAACGATCGTAAAAATATGCAAATGGATATATTTCACAGAAGTACAATTCTGGTTGTTGACGATACACCGCATAATGCCCGTATTGTTTATAAAGTATTGACGGGCAAAAATTGTGAAGTCTTAATTGCTGAAGATGGCAGAAGTGCTTTAGCTGTGGCGCAATCTGAACACCCCGATTTAATTTTGTTAGATATTATGATGCCTGAATTAGACGGCTTTGAAACATGTATATTATTAAAACAGAATAAAGAAACTCGAGATATTCCTGTAATTTTTATGACAGCTTTGTCAGATTTAGAAAATAAAGTAAGAGGTTTTGAAGTCGGTGCAGTTGATTATGTGACCAAACCCTTTCAGCAAAAAGAGCTTGTCGCACGGATTCAAACCCATCTCACTATTCGTCAATTGCAACGCGAATTATTAATTCAAAAAAGCTCGTTAGAAAAAGCCAATGAAGAGCTGAAACGCTTAGCCATTATTGATGATTTGACTCAAGTTGCGAATCGGCGACGCTTAGAAGATTATTTACAAAAAGAATGGAAACGCGGGGTTAGAGAAAAAATTCCCCTCAGTGTTATTTTATGTGATATAGATTTTTTCAAACAGTATAATGATACTTATGGTCATGTTGTTGGCGATGAATGCTTAAAACAAGTGGCTCAAGCGATTAATCAAGCCGTAAAACGTCCCGCAGATTTAGTCGCGCGTTATGGTGGTGAAGAATTTATGGTTATTTTGCCATACACGCCATTGGAAGGTGCTTTAAAGGTGGCTCGGGATATTCAAAAAACCTTGCAAAGTTTCAAAATTATCCATGACGCATCTACTATTAATCAATATATCACTTTAAGTCTTGGCATTGCTAACACGATTCCAGAATCCGTTTATCAGCCTATCACCCTCATTAAAGCCGCAGATAGCGCGTTATATAAAGCCAAACAAAATGGTCGTAATTGTATTGTCACGGAATACTTATAAGCATATTATGGATCGTTTTTAGAAAAAAAAGCATTATTTGGTAAAAAAGCAATTTTGCTTGATAATTTAAAAACTATCCGAACCATGATGGTTGGCGACAGCCTTTCAAAAACACCCAATATTTTGCTTATTATCCGCTTTATCTCAAAAAGACTATCAAGCCGTTATCATTTTAAATTTTATCGGTAGTCAATCCCCTCCTAAAAAATTATAATAAGTTCAAAATCACAAAAGATTGATAATCCATGTACGACCAAACTTTGTTCACCAGTAAAGCCAAAGAAATTTGTGAAGTTGGACGATTTTTATTTGCACACAACTGGTCGCCTGCTACTAGTAGTAACTATTCTTGTCGTTTAGATGCAAAACATATTGCCATCACAGTGTCTGGAAAATCTAAAGGTGAGTTAACGCCAGATGATATTATGCTGGTTGATACTTCAGGTATTGTGATTGATACGCATAAAAAGCCATCTGCTGAAACCTTATTGCACACAATGTTATATGAGCGAGATGCTTCTATAGGTGCGGTATTGCATACACATTCGGTTAACGCAACAGTATTATCAAAATTTTATGCCGCCGAAGGACATCTACAATTAGCTGATTATGAAATTCTAAAAGCCTTCTCAGGCACTGTGACTCATGACACCTGTTTTTCAATACCCATTTTTCCCAATACTCAAGATATGATTGCTTTATCTCAACAAGTCACGGCGTATTTAAATCAAAATCCTGTTATTCATGGCTATTTAATCGCAGGACATGGTTTATATACTTGGGGTAAATCCATCGCAGATGCTAGGCAACATGTTGAAGCGTATGAGTTCTTATTTGAGTGCGAAATTCTCAACCTACAAATAAAAAAAATTTAGGATAAATACTAATGACGACGTTAACCGTATACGATGCGAATAATCCAAACCAATGCCAAGCCACTTTTACAGATTTTGAACAAATTGTCGCTCAACTGAATCAATTGGGCATCAAAATGGAATATTGGGAAGCCAACCAATCTGTTACAGAATCAAGCACTCAAGAAGAAATTATTGCGGCTTACCAAACGTCAATCGATACTTTAGCGGCTGAAAACAACTTTCAATCAGTTGATGTGGTGAATTTGTATCCAGCGCATCCAGACAAACAAATATTGCGTGAAAAATTCTTAGCTGAACACATTCACAATGATGATGAAGTGCGATTTTTTATTGATGGTAGCGGTTTGTTTTATATTCACTTAGATGACAAAGTGTATGGTTTATTATGTGAAAAAAATAATTTAATCAATGTACCTGCGGGAATAAAACACTGGTTTGATACAGGTGCTGAGCCATTTTTTAAATGTATTCGCATGTTCACTCAAAATGATGGCTGGGTTGCAACATTTACTGGGGATGAGATTGCTAAGCAGTTTCCTCTAATGGAGGCATAGCGTGATTACTACTATTTTAACTGATATAGAAGGCACAACGTCTTCATTAAGTTTTGTGCGTGATGTATTATTTCCTTATGCTAAATCACATTTGGCAGAATTTATCCAAGCGCATAGCCAAGATGCCGAAGTGCAAAAACAACTGGATGCAGTGCGCGAAATGGTTAAACAAGCCGAATTAACCCAAGATGAAGTCGTACAAATTTTATTAACTTGGATAGATGAAGATCAAAAAGTGACACCATTGAAAACATTGCAGGGCTTAATTTGGGAAGCAGGATATAAAGACAAAGCGTATACCGCACATGTTTATTCTGATGCAGTGGCTCATTTGCAGAAATGGCATACCAATGGGAAAAAATTGTATGTGTATTCTTCAGGCTCGATTAAAGCCCAGCAGTTATTTTTCAGCAATACCGAATATGGTGATTTAACAGAATTATTTTCTGGTTATTTTGATACTACAACAGGTCATAAACAGGAAAAACGTTCTTATCGCAAAATTGCTGACAGCATTAACGAAGCACCATCACATATTTTGTTTTTATCGGATATTGTTGAGGAATTGGATGCAGCACAAAATGTGGGCATGAAAACCTATTGCTTAAACCGAGATTCACGTCGCATATCGAGCTATCCACACCCTCAAATCCGCAGTTTTGACGAAATCATGATAGATTAGTCGGTTTGTTCTCAAATTTTAGTATCGGTTTTATCTTATTTTCGCAAGCGTTGTGGGATAAGATAAAACCAGATAACCCACTTTCTAAACTATTCAAAAAAATCAGACGTAACGTTAACGATCTTTATCAAAGCTATTGCGCTAGAATAATATCCATTCAAGAGGAATTGACTGTGCGTGCTGATTTTCAAGAATTAAAAAAACAATATAAAAAAGGAGTGAACTGCCGCCCACTCCTTTCTCAAATTACTTATAACATTTGCAAAAATTAACTTTCGATACTAATATTCTGCAAGTTTTTTTGTAGCAATGAATGATAAGCAGCCTGCTGCATCAAACTGTAGTTGAATTTATAGCTTGCTTGAGGGATTTGACCGCGTGGGTACACGATGCCTGTTTTAACCAATTGCTCTAAACCTGTTTGTAGCGATTTTTCATCACTATCCCACAAACGCACCAAAGTGTCATAACGGAATTCACGCCCTAAGACCGCACCATATTGCGCCACTTTCTTCGCATTTTTCAACTCATCCAATGGCATCATCAAAGCACTGTACAATACAGGTGGGAATAAATAGCTCATCATTGCATCAATGTCTTGAGTTTGTGCTGCATGTCTAGCCAAGGCTTCTGCAAATAAAGGAATGCCATCACTGTGTTCAAGCAATTTCTGACGTGTGTCCTCATCCACTTCGACTTCAGCAGCATCAAAAATACTACCCATTAAACCTGCAGTGTCTTTATTTGACAAACGAGCTAATTGTAACGAGGTAGTATGTGAATAATGTGGCCATGATGGTCTAAATTCTGGACGCGCTGTGACTAAAGTCAATAATTGAGTACCATATTCTTGCTGTTCTAATAATAAACTTAATAAAGAAATTGTTGCATTATCAGCCCATTGTAAATCTTCAATCACAAGTAATACAGGACACGTTTGAGCCAAATGTTGTAACAAAGTCAAAACGCCTTGCACCACTTGTTCTTGCAAATTCTCAATGTCAGAAAGTTCACCGCATTCGTCACCATTCAACTGCTGAATTAACCATGTTAAACCCGCCGCGCGTTCACTGTCTTCTGTCGATGCTAACTCACCAATACTGCCCGCTAAAATCGTTTGAGAATGACATGCCCACAAGTTTTGCAACATCAACATCAATGGACGTAACGGTTGATTTTGGTAGAATGTTGTGCACTGTGCGGTTAACATCATAGGCTTATTGCTACGATCATATTCACTGATAACACGTTCTGTCAGCGCATGAACAATACGTGATTTACCAACACCCATTTCACCATGAATGAACACAAAGCGTGTCATACTGTCATCTTGAGCGGCTTGCCAATTAACCCATAATGTTTCTAATTCCAACTGACGATTAACCAATGGCGTTAATGATTTACGTTGTAATGCACATGCGGCTTCAAGGTGGTTTTGTACCCCTGTTTCACCCAATACTTGGTAAATAGTCGAATTTGTTTTAGAGAAAGATGAGTTATTCACGGTTTTAGTTAAGAAATAACCTTTTACAATATCATAAGTTTCAGGGCTGATATAAACCCCTTCAGGTGTCGCATGACGTGCAAGTTGATGAGCCAAATCGCGTGGTGGACCTATTACATCCACTTCAACTTTGGTTTCACTGCGAGCAATATTGACGATAGCAAACCCAGTGTGTACCCCAATTGAAAGCTGTGTTGTTTCAGCAAATTCAGTTTCAGCAAAATTGTCTTGAATTGTTAAACCTGCTTGCACCGCCCAAAAGCTGCTACCTTCATATTCTTGAGGACAACCAAATACGAGTAATGCGCCATAGTCATCTTGCTGTACAGGTGTTGCGCGTAACAAGCTAACTTGTTTTGCTACAAAGTCTTGCATCGCTTGACGACGTGCATACCATGCTTCTGGATCAAGTTCTGGTTGTTTATCTTGGATGTGACAATAAAGCAAAGTCACTTGGCGACGTTCTGAATGACGAACAACGGTTTTTGCTTCAATCTCTTCAGGCGTATCCAAGTCTTCCATACGAGGTGTTTGCAAAGCTTTATTGCGATTTTCTAAAATTTCCTGCAATGAAGGTACGACTTCACGTCTTTCTTTAAGCTGTTGAGTATAAAGGTTATACTGTGCAATCGCTTCACTTTGCTGACCCGTTTTATTGAACAATACCATCATCATTTGTTGTGCGTCTTCATGATAAGGCTCTAAACGCAACAAACGGTTAATGGCATCAATACTGGCAGTGTAATTACGTTGTTCTTGATAACGCAACGCAAGATTATATAAAGTCTGAACCACTAAGTTGTGTACGTGTTGGCGTTCTTGTTTAACCCATTGTTCAAACACTTTTTCTTCAGGTACTTGGAAACCTTCAAGGAAAGGCCCACGATACAATTGCAAGGTTTTTTCAAGATAATCGGCTGTTTTCGGCGTTGCACGTAGCGCGTTTTTTAAGCTTTCAACATCTAATATGTAATTAGAGCCGTAATTAAATGCAACACTGTGGCGATTGATTGAGAGAAAATCACCTAATTTTTGTTTACGCAAATGACTCAGTGTCACCCGTAAATTGTTTTTTGCATCACTGCCTTCTATTTTACCCCATAATAATTCGAGTAAAGCAGAACGCTCATGCGCATGACCTGTCACTGCAAGGTAATAAAACAACGCTTGAGCTTTGTGGAAAATCATTACAGGCTCATCATTAAGTAAAATTTGTGGTTTACCTAATAATTTGAGTGTAAGTTTATCTGACATGATAACCCTCCCTAAATGTGAAATTTAGGTGTGCCATTAATTTAAAAGTAAGGGGAATTCAATCAAAAGATATTATTAAGTATGAGCAAAAAAAATCACATACTTTTTTATTATTATGATATTGACTGAACCGTTATTTCAAACTTACCCAAACCTATTCATAGATAACTATGTGTTGGTTTAGTGTTGAATTCCGTGTCACAGAGGATGGATGG
>JAYQWJ020000108.1:0-12245 GCA_035829175.2 Candidatus Albibeggiatoa psychrophila | reverse complement strand
TTTCTGATTTATCGAAAACGTATTTTTAGTCCCATTAACCTAAAGTAAGTCATAAATTGCAAATCTCTAACCTTATTTTTCAAAAACGCAAAAAACCAACCTTTTAAGTCATGTTTTATACCATTGAGCCTATTGATTAAACGGAAAACTTGCAAATCAAATAATTGCTACTACAATTATAAGTAACTTCCTCCTTTATTGACGGATTGTACCCATCTCGTTAGATTTAGCAGTTGGGTACTTTTTTCATTATTCCTCGTCTGAAAAATCAAACATCAAATCATCAATTGGCTCTTGAATATAATGTCCTTGAGCAAAATCCACTTCGCACGACCAGAGCACAGTTAAACTATTTGCATCCTCAACCGCTTCTGCAATCGTTTTCATTCCTAACTCATGGGTTTTCTTGACAATATCCTCAATTGCTTTTTGATTTTCAGCATTATCTGTTGAACCCAAACCTTTGGTAAACGAACTGTCAATCTTGACATAATCCACAGGCAAATGACGCAAAGTGGTTTCATAATTCAAACCTGTACCAAAATGCTCCAAGGCTGATTGGCAATTCATCGCTTTAAGGCTAGTCATAAATGCTTTGGCTAATTTGACTTGACTAATCGCACTCGACTCACTGATTTCAACAATGACTCTTTCACCCGGTATTTTCGACGTTTTCAACAATTTACGAATAAATAATAAAACGCTTTCATCACGAATCGATTGATCCGCTAATTTGATAAATAAATGCGTAGGTTCGCCTTGTTTTTCTTTCTCAGCAATTTTCGCCAAGCTTTCTTTCAATACCCACTTATCTAAATCCGTAACCATATTGGCTTGCTCAGCCGCACTAAATAAATCTGCTGTCGGCACATTTTCGCCATTTGCATCTTGCATCCGTAGGAATACTTCGTAAATAGCTTGGGTATCATCATGTAAACTCACAATCGGCTGAAAGCGTAATGACAAGCGATTTTCATCAAATGCAGTTTCAATCAATTTTGCAACATCATTGTTTTTACTTACTTGATCTCCACTACCTTTATGCACCACCGCTTTGTACACATTAAAGCCATTACCACCTTTGTTCTGCATCTCATTACAAGCAGCATGAGCATCACTCAAAACCCCTTGAGGTGTTGCCGACGAAGCTAAAACCAGTGCAATACCAACACTACAAGTTGCAACAACAGTTTGATCGCCAATTTCAGTCACTTGTGATTCAACGGCTTTGCAAATTTTCTGGGCTAACGCGCCTGCATATTTCACATCTTTATCAGGAATCAAAATAGTAAACGCACTATCATTAAACCGCGCAACACTGCCATTATCACCGACTTTTTTCAGCAGTTTACCCATGTTTAGAATTAATGGATCAGCCCCACCCACGCCAACTCGGTCACGGATTGCAACAAAATCATCAACCATAATATATAACAAGACACTGCGCACATGTTCAGCCATGGCTTTGGCTAAGGCTTTTTCAAGTAAGGTAAAGAAATGCTGGCGATTAAATAAACCTGTTAATTGGTCGCGGCGACTGACTTCTTTTAATTGACGTTCCAACTCTTCACTTTGAGATTGGTCGCGGATAATGACTTGAATACACGGCTCACTGTCATAACGCGCGTGACTGACTTCCATTTTAAATTTAAAACGTTTGCTGTTAGATTTTAGCCCTTCTAAATTGA
Organism: Candidatus Albibeggiatoa psychrophila; assembly: GCA_035829175.2. Taxonomy (GTDB): domain Bacteria; phylum Pseudomonadota; class Gammaproteobacteria; order Beggiatoales; family Beggiatoaceae; genus Albibeggiatoa; species Albibeggiatoa psychrophila. Next base: position 10,557 of record JAYQWJ020000108.1, on the reverse strand, counting down.
TAGTGCGTTCTTCTTCCTTGGTATCCGCCATAAAATCACGCATGAATTCTTTAAAATTGGCTTGGTCGTTCATGGCGACTAAATCCATAATCGGCACGCCTTCCATATCGTCTAGCTTTTTATAACCAAACATATCTAAATAACTGGGATTAGCATGGATGTGCATTCCATCATGGACATAGGCAATTGCATCGCGTGAAGTTTCCAGCAACATTTTATTGTGCTTTTGTCCTTCTTTATATAATTGCTCTAATTGTCGACGTTTACGACGTTCTGCAAGATTATCTAACTCTAAGCCAACCACAATTTGTAAACAGGTTTCAGGACTGTCTGGGACGACTTGTTTTGCGCCTGCTGCCAATACTTCAGCAATGATTTTCCCATCTAGTTTATCTGTAATCACAATGATAGGAATATCTTGCTTGGCGGTTTTGACGATTTCACAAACAGTCGTTGCGGTTAATTCGTAAATGTCAGGATCACCAATGCGTGGAACGGTAATAATTAAATCCCATTCTTGTTGACTCAACGCTTCTTGTAAATCTTCATCATCTTCAATGTGTTTCGGACGAATGGGAAAACGGGCTTTGCGTAGTCTATTCAGAATGACCTCAGCATCGTTGGCAGATTCCTCAATCACAATTAAGCGGATAATGTCATTCTGTATCACACTGTTTCTCCTTCAAAATACCAGTATTCAAGCGTCAGGCTGGAAATTAAGTTGATTATAATGCAATTATCTTTTAAATCGAAACGACTTAGGTTTGGGGATAAAAGCTTTTGTACCATGCTGCAAATTGGGCAACACCATGTTCGACCGAGCTTGTCGGTGTAAAATCAAAATCTTGTTGTAATAAGGTTGTGTCTGCAAAGGTTTCTAATACATCACCTGCTTGCAACGGTTGTAAATCGAGTTTTGCTTTTATGCCTAAGTATTTTTCTAATAATTCAATGTAATACATTAAGCTCACCGCTCGACTACTGCCTAAATTATAAATTCGGTAAGGGGCTTGGCTGCTGGATGGTGTGGGTTCAAGTGGATTCCATTTGCTATTTTTTTGTGCAGGCTGGTCGATGATACGTTCAACACCGTCGATAATATCATCAATATAGGTAAAATCTCGCACCATTTCACCATAATTATATACGGGAATTGCTTGCCCTGCCGTCATGAGATTCGCAAATTTAAACAATGCCATATCAGGACGCATCCAAGGTCCATAAACGGTAAAAAATCGCAAACCTGTACAAGGTAAGTGATATAAATGTGCGTAACTATGCGCCATCAGCTCATTGGCTTTTTTTGTGGCGGCATATAAAGAAATGGGATGGTCAACGTTATCTGATTCGCTAAAAGGTTGTTTAACATTTGCACCATAAACTGAACTGGATGAGGCAAAGACTAAATGTTTGACTTGCATTTGACGACAGCCTTCTAAAATATGCCCAAATCCCGTTAAATTGGTATCAAAATAAAGTTCGGGATGGTCAATTGAATAACGAACCCCTGCTTGTGCTGCAAGATTCACCACCACGTCAAATTGATGTTGTGCAAATAATGCTTGCATCGCGTTTCTATCAGTAATATCAAGAAGCTGAAAATGAAATTGCTCAAAGGTTTTCAAACGGTCAAGACGGGCTTTTTTCAATTCAACAGAATAGTAATCATTTAAATTATCTATACCATAGACCGTATCATCACGCTCTAATAGACGTTGTGCCAGTGCAGAGCCAATAAACCCCGCCGTTCCTGTCACTAAAATAGTTGCCATCAATGCTTACCAAGCTTATAAAAGCACTTAATTTTACTCATTTCAAAATCAATACGCAAAGGTGTCTCCATAAATAGCAAGTTGGTAGCCGTGTTAAAAATAGAATTGTTTTTTATATAAAAATTTGTTTTCAAAAAGAATTATCTCTATTATGCTACATAATATTACGCCATTTTCAATCTAAAACTACAAACCTCAGTTCAAAGTATAAACGGTAAGTCTTCAGGCTGGGAAAATTATTATTTTCTAATGCTGCGAATTGTCAAAAATCCATATAAATTAAGCAAGCTTATTGTTATTCATCAATCTTTGTGGCGATGCCATTGTCAATTGCTTTATAATAGCCCGTTAACGATAAGCGACTGGCATTGGACATTCTGGAATGATGAAAAAAAATCAAAAAATGAAAATTACAGACCCCTATTTAAAAGAACGAATACAGATGGCAGGTGAGCAAAGTTCAGGAATGGGGTGGTTTATTTGGTTGTTTTTTATCGCATTAATAGGCGGTAGTGGTTATTATTTTTATCCACAAATTAAACCCCATGTACAACCATTAGTCACCCAAGTACAACAACAAGTACAAGAGCAAATATCTGCATTCACGGCTGAATCTAAACCCGCAGCGACAATAGAACCTGTTAATACTGCGAATACTACCGTGGAAAAAGCCGAAACAAGCATTGAAACAAATCAAACTGAATCACAAGCAATTAACGATGAAGTGAAGGTTGTCACATCTGAGAAAACGCCTGAACCAGAAAAAAATCCGGCGTTAGACGTTTCAGAAACAATGGCGGCAAAACCAAGTGACTCCGCTCAAACTACAAATACATCAGAACAAGCCGCTAAATCAACACCGACTATTTCTAAACCAGAGACAACAGAATTAGCTGCAACTGAGACTAAACCAGAAACCAATGCACCTATTACAGAATCGACTCCAACATCATTATCAAAAGTCGCAGTCACCACCGCATTACCGCATGAAATGCCAACAGATGTAAAAACCATAGCTAAAACAGAAGCTAAAACAGAAGCTAAAACAGACACAAAACCTGTAGCAGAATTAACTCCGCAACAGCAAGCTGAAGTTAAAAAATTGATGTCAAAAGCAGAAGTGCAATTGCGCCGCTTACGTTTGACCAAACCTGAAAATGATAACGCTTATTCAACTTATCAAGATTTAAAAAAATTGGATGAGCAAAAAGCCAATGAAGTGTTAACCAGCATCGTGACTTGGTATCAAAAGGATGCACAGAAAAATCTCAAAGAAGGTTGGATTGCCTATCCTGCTGATCGTAATGCCATGGTGATTTATGAACGTTTACAAAAATTAGCCCCCAAACATGAAGGCACAGCAAAACTTTTAGAAGATATTTTGTTGGCATTGAAAGAACGAGTTGATATTCATTTAGATCGTAATAATATTCTCAAACCTAAAAATGACAATGCTTATATTAATGCTCGTTTGATGCACAACGCCGCAGCGCAGCATGAAATCACTCAAGCAAGTTTAGCCAATGTTGAGCAACGCATGTTAAAAATTGCGGACAAACAGATTGCCCAGAAAAAATTTACTACGCCAGAAGATGACAGTGCATATCAAACCTATCAAATCATGCTAAAAATGAACCCTGAAAGCACTAAAGCAAAACAGGCAATTGAAAACTTAGCCACTCGTTATTATAACTTGGCTTTAAAGCGTAAAGGTCAAGGTCGGAAAACCTCAGCTCTATCTCTTGTAGAACGTGGTCTTGCGATTGATGCCGAACACAAAAAATTGCAAAATTTAAAGCAACAGCTTGAAAAGTAATTATTACCCAGTTTAGTCTAAGTTTGATGTGAGCTTTAATTTTCTGAAAATCCATTGTTTAGTGTGATTTCAAGCCTAGACAAGACCAAGGTTGATTTTACAAAATACGGGGCTTTTTACATCAAACTCAAATTACTGTGTGATATATTGCTTTTTTGCAGCGTATTTAGACCAGTGAGAAACCCAGAAAGGTTGATTGGATGCAAGAAGATTTAACCCAAGGATTAACCCAAGCAATTGAATTTATTAAGGGCGTTGTTGATAGTATAAAACTGTACTTGCTAGGTCATCCCATTGAAGTGGCTATTATCATTGCTATTTTGATTACCAGCATTGTTTTATTCTACTATTTGCCTAAAATTCTGGCGGCATTATACAAAGACCTTGTACAACTGCTTATGATTCTTATCAAATGGGCGGTGTTTGGTATTATCATCATCTTCACGATTTGGATTGTTGCCAGCTTTTCTACCACTTGTGATCTTATCAATGAACACTTGGGCACAAGGCTAAAATGTGAAACCTCGAAATAAAAATTAAAAATCATTATTGCTACAAAACCAATTATTTATTTTCACTGACAACTCTTGAATCAAGTCCGTATTAACCCCATAAAAAATCTCTTAAATATTCTAGGTAAATAAATCCAGATTTCGATACTTTTGGGAGTCAATATGACACATTCTGCGCAAACAGAAACTGAAGATAAGCAACAAACTAAAACAACTGAGACAATAATAGAAGATCAACAAGTTGAGGCAAGCGAAACAGTAGTAGAAAAACAAGCTGAAGCGATAGATGCTGAAAAAGTCGAAACAACTGATGACAGTGCTGAAACAGCTAAAGCACAAGAGCAAGCTGAACCTGAAGAAGTGGCTGAACAAAATGTAAAAGCTCGCTTAATGGAAACAGAAGCCAAATTAGCCGCTGCTGAGAAAAAGGTAGAAGATCATTGGAATGCGCTAGTACGCCAAAAAGCTGAATATGAAAATCTACAAAAACGGACTGAACGTGATATTGAAAATGCGCGTAAGTTTGCTTTAGAAAGATTTGCAAATGAGTTGCTTCCGATTCGGGATAACCTTGAAATGGGGATTGAAGCCGCGAGCAAACCTGATACCCAAGTTGATACGGTGATTGAAGGCATGAATCTGACAGATAAAGCTTTTTTTGATGTCTTCAAGAAATTTGGAATTGCAGAAATTAATCCACAAGAACAAAAGTTTGACCCTGAATGGCATGAAGCAATAGCGATGCAACCAGTTCCTGATGTGGAAGATAATATGGTTGTTGTCGTTCACCGCAAAGGCTACCACCTCAATGAACGTTTATTGCGTGCAGCGCAAGTTGTGGTGGCAAAGCAAGCTTAATCACATAAGGGCGTTTTGCTCTAACAGAAATTGAATAACAAGATAACGCCATGAAAGAAAGCTGAAAAGCCGCTTGAAAATACAGCTTGCAACCCTCACTAACCATGGCAGAAAAGAACAACTTACTAAGGAGTAAACAATGGGTAAAATTATTGGTATTGATTTAGGAACGACTAACTCGTGTGTCGCTATCCTTGAAGGCAAAAATCCTCGTGTGATTGAAAATAGTGAAGGTGCGCGTACAACGCCATCAGTTGTTGCATTTACCAATGATGAAGAAGTATTGGTTGGTCAATCGGCAAAACGTCAGGCTGTTACCAATCCAAGTAATACGTTATTTGCAGTAAAACGTTTGATTGGTCGTAAATTTGCTGACAAAGTAGTTCAACGTGATATTGACATGGTACCTTACAAAATCGTAAAAGCGGATAACGGCGATGCGTGGGTTGGTGTAAAAGATAAAAAAATGGCCCCGCCTGAAGTGTCAGCGCGTGTATTAATGAAAATGAAAAAAACCGCCGAAGATTTCTTAGGCGAAGAAGTGACTGAAGCGGTTATTACTGTTCCTGCGTATTTTAATGATTCACAACGTCAAGCAACAAAAGATGCAGGTCGTATTGCGGGTTTAGATGTCAAACGGATTATCAATGAACCTACAGCGGCAGCATTAGCTTATGGCATGGACAAAAAATCAGGCGATTCTAAAATTGCTGTATATGATTTAGGCGGCGGTACATTTGACGTATCCATTATTGAAATTGCGGAAATTGATGGCGAGCACCAGTTTGAAGTGTTATCAACTAACGGCGATACTTTCCTTGGTGGTGAAGATTTCGATATGCGTATTATTGATTTCTTAGTTGAAGAATTTAAGAAAGAATCTAGCGTTGATTTGAAAAAAGACCCATTAGCATTACAACGTTTAAAAGAAGCGGCTGAAAAAGCAAAAATCGAATTATCAACAGGCACGCAAACTGACATCAACTTGCCTTACATCACAGCGGATGCCTCAGGACCTAAGCATTTAAACATTAAATTCAACCGTGCCAAATTGGAAGCTTTGGTTGAAGATTTAGTAGAGCGTACTTTAACCCCTTGCCGCACCGCGTTAAAAGATGCGGGTTTATCTGCCAGTGAAATTGATGACGTGATTTTAGTCGGTGGTCAATCTCGAATGCCTAAAGTGCAAGAAGCGGTTAAAACATTATTCGGTAAAGAACCACGTAAAGATGTGAATCCAGACGAAGCCGTTGCGATTGGTGCAGCGATTCAAGGTGCGGTTTTATCGGGTGATGTGAAAGATGTTTTATTGTTAGATGTGACTCCATTGTCATTAGGTATTGAAACAATGGGCGGTGTGATGACGAAATTAATTCAGAAAAACACCACGATTCCAACCAAAACATCACAAATTTTCTCAACTGCTGATGACAATCAAACTGCGGTAACAGTGCATGTGTTACAAGGTGAACGTGAAGTTGCTTCAGCAAACAAATCGTTAGAAAAATTTGATTTAACAGGTATTCCATCAGCGCCGCGTGGCGTACCTCAAATTGAAGTGGCTTTTGACATTGATGCAAACGGTATTTTGCACGTTTCTGCGAAAGATAAGGCAACAGGTAAAGAGCAGAAGATTGAAATTAAAGCGTCTAGTGGTTTATCTGACAGTGAAATCGACAAGATGGTACGAGATGCGGAAGAACATGCAGCAGAAGATAAGAAATTCCAAGAATTGGTTTCAGCACGTAATTCAGCAGATCAAATGATTCACGCAACTGAGAAATCAGTGAAAGACTTGGGTGACAAAGTATCTGATGCAGATAAGGCTGCTGCCGAGGAAGCGATTGCTTCGTTACGTGAGACTTTGAAAGGTGAAGATAAAGATGAGATTGAAGCGAAAACGCAAGGCTTAATAGAAATTTCTAGCCGCATTGCACAACAAGCTTATGGCGATCATCCTGAAAATGACGCTCCAGAAGGTTTTACTGATGCTGCTCAAGCCGCTCAAGCAAGTGCTGCGGAAAATGTAGTTGATGCTGAATACACTGAAGTGAAAGATGACAAGAAATAAATTCTAGTTTTTTGATCATTATTTAAGGATAGGTTGTGTTAGTTTTTAAAATCTAAATGGTTTTGCGGATTAAAGCAGCTTGTCCTGAAAATCTGGAATCTTAGGCTATTAGCTTATTATAAGTTAGTAGCCTTTTTATTTTTTGCAACACTTTGATTATTCAGCATTAACAACTGTCCCAATGTTGGTTGGGAAAACTAGCGCATCATTGGATAAGCAGAATTTTCCATCATCAAGTGATTAAAGCTTATAATGAAACAATTCCTATTGCGTGCAATAATAGCCACTTAGTAAAAAAATAATTATAGAATTAAATTTTAAGTAAATAAATTTTGTGTCAGTAGAATAGCTTTTAAAATCAAAATGATAATCGGTACAAATTAAAATCAGGTTGATATTATGTCTTTAAACAATGAGCATCATAAAATTCTATTACAAACCGCACGTACTTCTATTAAACAAGGTTTAGAGCAAGGACAAGTACTTAACGTAAATCTATTTGATTATCCTAAAGAATTACAAGCAATGAAAGCGTGTTTTATTACTTTAGAAATTCAGCATAATTTGCGTGGATGTACGGGCGCATTAGTTGCGAGCCAGCCTTTAATCGAAGATGTGGCTTGTCATGCTTACTCAGCCGCTTTTGCTGCTCCCCATTTTGAGCCTTTGCAATCCAGAGAATATGCGCTATTGACGGTACATATTTCGATTTTGAGTGAACTGAAGCCGCTACAATTTGAGTCTGAACAAGATTTAATCCGCCAATTACGACCCAATATTGATGGCTTAGTATTAGAAGATAAAGCTTATAAAAGCATGTTTTTGCCCACAATATGGAAATCATTACCTAATCCGCAAGATTTCTTATACCAGCTTAAGCGTAAAGCAGGCTTGCCAACCAATTATTGGTCAGATTCTATAAGGATTCAGCGTTACACAACAGAGTCGTTTTATAATTAAGTTCAAGTTTTTATGCCATTTTTAGTATTTAACAGTCAATCAGTTAATTTAACAGGGATTTGATTTTGAAAAAATAGAATTTTTAAATATCAAACTCAAGCAATATAAGCTTATGTTTTTCAGCTTAAATCTATCTATCTCAAATCATCTGTTCTAACGTTCTTGCATTATGCTAATTTGACATGTGATAATGCGTTCTATTTTAGAACAAAGTCCAAACCCAAGACCTAATATGCCTTATATTCCCCATACTTCTCAAGATATTGATGCGATGTTGGCTCAAATTAAAGTCAACAATATTGAAGACTTATTTGATGAAATTCCAGATGAACTGCGCTGTGGAACATTAACGGACGTGCCCAAGGCACTGACTGAATTAGAAGTAACGCAACTGATGCAACAGCGTGCAAACCAAGATAAGCCGTTAATCTGCTTTGCAGGGGCTGGCGCGTATGAGCATCATATTCCTGCTGCGGTGTGGGAAATTGCAACCCGTGGTGAATTCTATTCTGCCTACACCCCTTATCAAGCTGAAGCCAGCCAAGGTACATTACAGCTTTTATATGAATACCAATCAATGATGGCACGTTTGACGGGTATGGATGTGTCCAATGCGTCTTTATATGATGGTGCATCTGCGCTGGCTGAAGCGGTATTGATGGCTGTGCGCCAAACTAAAGGCAAGAATAAAAGAGTTTTATTTCCACATACCGTACATCCTCGCTATCAAAAAGTGGTTGAAACAACGGTTAAAAATCAAGCAATTGAGCTTGTTTCTGTTGATTATGATGCCAAAGGCACGATTAAAACTGAGGGCTTGCCTACTGATGTTGCCGCATTAGTGATTACACAGCCCAACTTTTTTGGGAATTTAGAAGATGTTAACGCGTTAACGAATTGGGCACATGAGCATAAAATATTAGTGATTGCGGCTGTAAACCCTTTGAGTTTAGCAATTTTGACACCGCCGGGACAATGGGGTGAAAAAGGTGCAGACATTGTATGTGGTGAAGGTCAGCCTTTAGGAATTCCTTTGAGTTATGGGGGGCCTTATTTTGGATTTATGTGTTGTAAAAAAGCCTATGTGCGTCAAATGCCCGGGCGGATTGTCGGTCGTACCGTGGATTTAGATGGAAAACAAGGATTTACTTTAACATTGCAGGCGCGTGAGCAACATATTCGTCGTTCTAAAGCGACTTCTAATATTTGTACTAATCAAGGTTTGATGGTAACGGCGGCGACAATTCATACTGCTATAATGGGTGCAAAAGGCTTGGAGCACACTGCGGCAACATGTCACGCTAATACGGTAAAATTACGCGATAAATTGATTGCGATTGAAGGCGTGGAGCAAGTATTTAATTCAAGCTTTTTCCATGAAGTATTGCTTAAATTGAATAAACCTGTTGATAAAGTGTTGGCGGGATTAGCAGATAAGGGAATTTTAGGCGGTTATAACGTTGGGCAACAAATCCCAGAATTGAATGATTGTTTATTGGTATGTGCGACGGAAACCCGTACTCAAGATGACATTGATTTATATGCGCAACAATTAGCTGCGGTACTTAGCGCGTTATAAGTAGGCGAAAATGTATTCGCTCGTTCCCAAATTTTATTTGGGAATGCCTGTCTTGCAAACTCTGTTTGCTAAAAAAATGCCCGAATCATTGATAATAAACTCTTCATTTATCATATTTTAATCTCTTATTTTCAGATTCTGCTTGATGGATAATTAGCTCAAATCAAGCTGAGCTTGATGGACAAGCATTCCCAAATAAAATTTGGGAACGAGCATAACACTTAAGCCTAGATTAGAAACGCTAGTCTTAATCCAATCGCGCTCCCGTATTCAAATAAGTAAAGATTTCATGTGCAAAATGCTCTAATTGCCGAAAATAACGCCGATTAAATTGTACCAAGGTGTTATAAGCCAAAACGGCTGGAATCGCCACCGCCAAACCCAGTGCAGTCATAATCAAGGCTTCTCCAATTGGAGTTGCAACCGTATCTAAACTTGCCTGTCCACTTGCGCCAATCTGAATCAGCGCATTATAAATACCTAATACCGTGCCCAATAAACCAATAAAAGGTGCTGTACTGCCCACTGTTGCTAAAATACTTAAACCTGATTCTAAATTAGCTTTACTGCGTTGAATACTTTGCTGCATAGCACGGGTGATAAATTCACCTTGAGAACAAATTGCTTTAGCATTAAGGGATTGAGATTGTTGCTGATGATGTAACGCGGCACGAATGCCATCTTGAGCAACCAACGCATAAGGATGGTTATGGTGATTGATGCGTGATGTTTCCAATAAATGATTCCAAAAACGGCGTTTAAACCACCAAGTTCGTAAGGCGATGCTAAATAATTGTAGGCTTTTACGCAGTATCAAATACCAAGTTAAAATTGACATCAATAATAAAATACTAAAAATACCTAAACCAATACTATTAAATTGCTCAATAAAATGATGCAAATCAAGCACTATAGGTTGAATTAATTCTGGCCAATTCATTTATTTTACCCATAAAAAAAGGGACTTAGTGTCCGTTACTAAAAATCTG